>JALOCB010000006.1 GCA_023227985.1 Candidatus Omnitrophota bacterium
CTATCTCGATGATCGGAGTGCCGTGTCCTTTGATCTTCGCGCCCATTTTGATCAGGAATTCCGCGAGGTCCGCGACTTCCGGCTCGCAGGCGGCTGACTCGATCACGGTCCTACCATGAGCCAGGCAGGCGGCCATCATCACATTGCCGGTAGCCAGGACCGATGAGCCGTATTCGCCGCCCAGATACATATGTTCCCCGCGCAGGCGGCTAGCCTTGGCCACGACATAACCGGATTCGATATCGATCGAGGCTCCCAGGGCCTTAAGCCCTTTAAGATGAAGATCCACAGGTCTTACGCCGATGACGCATCCCCCGGGCAAAGAAACTTTAGCCTTCTTAAACCTCCCCAAAAGCGGGCCTAACACGCAAAAAGACGCGCGCATGGTAGAAACCAGTTTGTAATCCGCGACGCAGCTGGTTATCCTGGTGGGGCCGATATGCAACGCGCCTTTTTCGAATTCAACGGATTTACCCAAAGAACGCAGGATCTTTACCATAGTATTGGTATCCCGCAGGTTCGGCACGCCCTTGATCAAACAGGGCTCGTCGGTCAATAAAGTCGCCGCCATTATCGGCAGGACCGAATTTTTGGAACCGGATATGACCACGTTGCCTTTAAGCCTTACCCCGCCTTCAATTACCAGTTTATCCATTTCCCTCTCTCATTCGTCAGCTTAAAGCTGAGTCATTTAACCGGGCAAGAATAACCCTTTCTATATTATTATAATCCTTGACCGTTCTTTTTACCGCAAATTTCTCAACAGACCTGAAGATCTCTTTTACTCTATCCATCTGGCTGTAGCCTATTTCCAGGCAAAGCAGGCCGCCCGGCTTAAGGTAATCCGCGGACTGCGGTATCAACCTGCGGTAAATATCCAAGCCTTCTTCTCCCGCATAAAGGGCGATCTCCGGCTGGCATCTTACTTCCGGGGCAAGCCCGGGTATCTCAGCGGTCCCCACATAAGGTGGATTGCTGACGATAATATCGTATCCGGCTTGTTTTATCCGCCTAGAATCGAACAGGTCAGCGCGGACAAAATCTATATTCCGGTCAACGCCGTTCAACCGGCTGTTTTCCCCCGCAATATCCAGGGCCTTTTGCGATATATCCACCGCAATGATCCTGGACTGCGGCAGGTATTTAGCCAAAGCTACAGCTATACATCCTGAGCCGGCGCCTATTTCCAGGATATTCAAAGTGCCGGAGGCCATCCCCGGCCCGTAACGCTCCTTTATAAGCTGTAAAACAGTCTCGACCAGTATTTCGGTATCCGGCCTGGGAATAAGGACATCCGGGGTAACCTTGAATTCCAATCCCATGAATTCGGTTTTGCCAAGGATATATTCCAAGGGTTCGCCCTGGATCCTTTTTTTCAACACCCGGGATATTCTGGCCCCGGCGTCTTTTCCCAGCAAACGGCTCTTATTCAGATATAAAGAAACCCGGTCGCATCCCAGGATATCCGTGAACAATAATTCGCTTTCGTCCATATCAGGGTCAGCCGTTATTTTCCGCGGCATCTTGCGCCGCTTTGATCAATGCCTCGGAGAATTCGCCCAACTCTCCTTCCATGATCGACTCCAGCTGGAAGGAAGTGAAATTTATGCGGTGATCGGTGACCCGGCGGTCGGGGAAATTATAGGTGCGGATCTTTTCATTACGGTCGCCGGTGCCCACCTGCGCCCTTCTGGCATCCGTGATCTTTTTTGCCTCTTCCTGCTGCTTCATATCCAGCAGTTTCGATCCCAGGATCCTCATCGCCTTGCTTTTGTTTTTTATCTGCGAGCGCTCATCCTGGCAGGCGACCACCACCCCTGTTGGGATATGGGTGATCCGCACCGCGGAATCGGTCTTTTGCATATGCTGGCCGCCCGGCCCGGAAGACCTGTAGGTTTCAATCTTCAGGTCGCTGGGATTTATAGCCAGGTCCACGTTCTCCGGCTCTACCAGGACAACGACTGTAGCCGTGGAGGTATGTATCCTGCCCTGGGCCTCGGTCTGCGGCACGCGCTGGACCCGGTGCACGCCACTCTCGAATTTCAGGCAGCGAAAAGCATCCCGGCCCTTAACGCTAAAAACCACTTCTTTGAAACCGCCTTCATCGGTGGCGTGGCCGGACATAAGTTCCACTGTCCAGCTCTTGGCGTCGGCGTATTTGGCGTACATGCGGTAAAGGTCCGCTGCGAATAACGCAGCTTCAGCTCCGCCCGTCCCCTGGCGGATCTCAACGATCACGCTCTTTCCGGCATCCTTGTCCTCGCCGGCCAAGGCCTTTTTAAGCTTTGTCTCCAGGCTGCTTTTCTGCTCCTTGATCTGCGCAAGCTCTTTCCGGGCCATCTCCAGCAACTCACTGTCATGCTTCTCCGAGATCATTGATTCCAGGCCAGCCAATTCCTTGTCCAGGCGCTTATATTCCCGATAAAGCATCACCGGTTCTTTAAGGTCGGACAATTCCTTGACCAGCTTGCCATAACGCTCGGTATCGGCGATAAGCTCGTGGTCTGCCAGAAGATTTTCCAGCTCTTCGTAGCGCTTTTCTATTTTTCCCAGTTTAGCCTGCATGCCTGTGATTATTTCTTGGCGTACTTCTTCATGAATTTATCCACGCGCCCGGCCGAATCCAGCAGCTTGTTCTTGCCGGTAAAAAACGGGTGGCACTTCGAACAGATCTCTACGCGGATGTTCGGTTTGGTCGAGCGGGTATGAATGGTCTCCCCGCAGGCGCAAACTATGGTACAGTCTTTATAACCAGGATGGATCTTGTCTTTCATTTCAGTTCTCCTTAATGAGCGGATTGCTTATGGAGCACTAGCCTATATTCTCTGCGACATAAGCAATAGGCCCTTGGCCGTCCGCGAATTAACCCCGGAGCATTGATTTGCCCGCTGACTTTGCGGACAAGCCTGCCGGGGGCACAACTTTATTTCTGGTTCATCGATCCCAAGAAATCCTCATTGGTTTTGGTTTTTACCAGTTTTTCGATCAGAAGCTCCATGGCTTCCACATTATTCAACTCGTTCAAGACCTTGCGCAGTATCCATACCTTGGTCAACTCGTCGGGCTTCAAAAGCAGCTCTTCATGGCGGGTATTCGAGCGCTTGATGTCGATGGCCGGATATATCCTGCGCTGAAAGAGGTTTCTATCCAGTTGCAGTTCCATATTTCCGGTGCCCTTGAACTCTTCGAAGATAACCTCGTCCATACGGCTGCCGGTATCAACCAGCGCCGTGGCGATAATAGTCAGGCTTCCGCCCTCTTCTATGGCCCTGGCTGCCCCGAAGAAACGCTTGGGTTTTTGCAGCGCGTTGGAATCAATACCCCCGGAGAGAACCTTGCCGCTGTGCGGGACTACCGAGTTGTACGCGCGGGCGAGCCTGGTGATACTGTCCAGGAGCACGACCACGTCCCTTTTATGCTCGACCAGCCTTTTCGCCTTTTCCAGGACGATCTCAGCCACCTGGATATGTCTTTCCGGCGGCTCGTCGAAAGTTGAGGATATGACCTCGCCTTTTACGTGGCGCTGCATATCCGTGACTTCCTCAGGGCGCTCGTCGATCAACAGGACGATCAATATAATATCCGGATTATTCGCGGTTATGGCATTGGCGATCTTCTGCAAAAGCACTGTCTTTCCGCTGTACGGCTGGGCGACGATCAAGCCGCGCTGGCCCTTGCCCAACGGGGTAAGCAGCCCCATGATCCTGGTAGATACCTCGTTCGGGGTAGTCTCCATGTTAAAACGCTCCCTGGGATAAACCGGGGTAAGGTTATCAAAATTAACCTTTTCCTTGGCATCCTCGGGATTCTCGAAATTAACCGCCTCAACCTTCAAAAGCGCGAAATATTTCTCGCCTTCCTTGGGGGGGCGGATCTGTCCGGAAACCGTGTCGCCTGTCCTCAGATCGAATTTGCGGATCTGCGAAGGCGAGATATAAATATCGTCCGGACATGGAAGATAATTATAATTCGGCGACCTGAGGAACCCGAACCCTTCGGGAAGGATCTCAAGGACCCCCTCGCCGAACATCAAGCCCTCTTTCTCGGCCTGCGCCTGTAAAACCTTGAAGATCAAATCCTGCTTTTTCAAACCGCTGAAGCCGCTGACGTTCAGTTCCTTAGCCAGTTTGTTCAGCTCGGTGATCTTCATTTCTTTTAGATTACTAATGTCTAACTTCTCCACAACAACCTCCATATTAGCGCTACTTGTTTTCTGGTTTTCTCAATTGTGCCGCTGTTATCTATTACAAAATCCGCTAAACGGACCTTAGACTTTAAGGACAATTGCGCGCCTATCCTTTTTAAGATCTCTGGTCTAGACAGGGATGTTTTTTGGGCAAGCCTTTTCAATTGCCTGCCGCGGGAAAGAGCTACCACGATGATCTTATCAACAAGCTTATCCAGTCCTGCTTCGATAAGCAAAGGTGCGTCCACCACAACAACGTCGTTCTTGGCTGACTTGACCCTCCTTTTAACTTCGCGGATGACCGCAGGATGGGTTATCCCGCACAACCGCTTCAGCGCTTTCGGATCGGAGAAAACGATACCGCCTAATTTTCCCCGGTCGATCGCGCCGTTGTTATTCTTCAAGATATCCCTGCCAAAGGCCTTCAAGATCTTTTTATATACCAACGTGCCTGGCGCGATAAGGCTATGGTTTATCTTATCCGCGTCAATGACGCCGGCGCCGTAACCGGCAAGGATCCCGGCTACAGTGCTTTTACCCGTGCCGAAACCGCCGGTCAACCCCAGAACGATCTTCTTATTTTCCTTTGGCTCTCTCATACAACTGCACGTATTTCTTGGCAGACTCGTTCCAGGAAAAATTGCATTTCATCCCGCTGGCTACCAGTTCCTGCCAGGACTTCTTTGCCTTAAAGGCCTTGACCGCTTTTTTAACGGTGCTGATCAGGTCATCCTTGCTGTACTTATCAAAGACAAAACCGTTCTTCGGCGTCACCGTATCCGCCAATCCTCCGGTCTTGAAAACCAACGGTACTGTCCCGTATTTCAGGCTGATCATCTGTCCCAAGCCGCATGGCTCGTATTTCGAAGGCATCAGGAATATATCCGATCCGGCGTATATCCGGTGAGCGAGACAATCGTCGAATTTCAAAAACAGCGATATAACCTTAGGGTATTTCTTAACCATCGCTTCCATAACCTGGTGGTATTTCAGGTCGCCGGTCCCCAGAATGGCCATCTGCAGGTCCATCTTGCAGATCGTGTCGATCCCTGCAGCAAGGATATCAAAGCCTTTCTGCTGGGCCAGCCGCGAGACAATCCCGAATAAAGGGACATTCTGTTTAACCGGCAGCTTGCACATCTTCTGCAGGGCCTCTTTATTCTCGGCCTTGCCTTCCATATCCTTGAGCGAAAACCCTTTTACCAGGTTCTTATCGGTTGCCGGGTCCCAGATGGAATAATCCAGGCCGTTGATTATCCCGAAAAGCGAATTCCTGCGCTGGTTAAGGATGCCCTCCATCCCGAAACCGAATTCTTTGGTCTGTATCTCCTTGCTGTAGGTGTCGCTTACGGTATTTACGATATCCGAGAATACGATCCCGCCTTTAAGGACATTGACCTTATCGTAGTACTCCAGCTTATTCATGGTAAAGACATCCCAATCAAGCCCGAGCTTGGGAAATTCTTCCTTGGCGAACAAGCCCTGGTATCCGATATTATGGATGGTAAATATTGTTCTGGTCTTTTTATAAAAGTCGTCTTCGGCGTAAAGTGTTCTTAAATACACCGGGATCAAGGCTGACTGCCAGTCATGGCAATGAATGATATCCGCATTGAATTTCAGCTCCTTCAATAACTCCAGGGTCCTGCGGCTGTAATAAGCGAACCTGTCCAGATTGTCCTTATAATCTCCCGACTTATCGCCGTAAAGCTCCTGCCTGTCGAAATACTTATCGCTATCTATGAAATATACCTTTATGCCTTTACCGATCCGGGAACAGGAGATCCCTTCTTTTAATGTTTTTATTGCCGGGGCTTTCAGATCATGCACTTTTTTATACCCGGGCATGACTATGATCACTTCCTGGCCAAGTTTTTCCAGGGCTAAAGGCAACGCGCCGCCGACATCGGCCAACCCTCCGGTCTTGGCGAACGGTACTACCTCACTTGCGCATATCGCTATCTTCATCCTGACCCTCCTTAATGAGCACATAACTTATGGAGCTATTAATCACTTGTTACAGCGACATAAGTTATAGGTGCGAATTAATCCCCTACGCCTTATTTTGCCGTCCAGACCCATGGATTATTCAGGCAAAACAGTACGGGATAAATTCAATTGATCTCCTCCATCTCCAACCAGTTCTTCCCCTGTTTGATGCTGACCCTTACCGGAACATCCAGCTCAAGGACATGCTCCATCCTCTCCCTGACCAGCCTTACGAATTCATTTATCTCGGCCTTGCCGACGTCGAAGACCAGCTCGTCGTGGATCTGCAGGATCATCCGGCCTTCCAGCTTTCTATTTTTGATCTCATTATGAATATCCACCATCGCCAGCTTGATCAAGTCGCTGGCAGAGCCCTGTATCGGGGTGTTCACCGCCTGGCGCTGGGCAAGCATGCGGATATTCTGGTTCTTATTATTTATCTCCGGCAGATAACGGCGCCTTCCCAGTATCGTAGTCACAAAACCGTCCTCTTCCGCCTGTTTTATCTCTTTGTCGATAAGATCCTTTACTTTAGGGTATCGGGCGAAATACGCGTCGATAAAACCCTGAGCCTGGTCAGGAGGTATATTCAGGTCGCGGCTTAACCCGTAAGCGCTAAGTCCGTAAATGATCCCGAAATTTACCCGTTTGGCCGTATCGCGCATTTCATCGCTGATCGAATCCTCGGGCATGTCATAGATCAAAGACGCTGTTTTCCTATGGATATCGTCGCCCTTCCTGAACGCCTCCAGCAAAACCTCATCCTTGGACATATGCGCCAGGATCCGTAATTCTATCTGGGAATAATCAAAGGCCAGCAAAACGCTGTCTTCTGAGAAAGCGATCACCGCGGCCCGGATCTTCCTGCCCAGGTCGGTCTTAACCGGTATGTTCTGAAGATTAGGATTGCTGGAACTCAACCTTCCGGTCTCGGTGCCGGTCTGATTAAATGTGGTGTGCACCCTGCCGGTCTTATCGTCGACCAATTCCGGCAGCGCGTCAATATAAGTATTTTTAAGCTTGGTCAACTGCCGGTATTCCAAAAGCGCGGCCGGGAGCTTATGCTTACCGGCAAGCCGGTTCAAAACCTCTTCATCTGTGGACGGCCCGGTCTTGGTTTTTTTCACCACCGGCAATTTGAGCTTCTCAAAAAGGACCTCGCGCAGCTGCTTGGGGGAATTTATATTGAACTGGCATCCGCTTATCTCATAAATGTCCGCGATAAGCTCAGCCAGCCTCTTCTCTAACTCCGAGGAAAGGTCTTTTAAAAGCTTAAGATCGAGTTTTATCCCGGTAAGCTCCATCTGCGCCAAAACCTCGACCAGGGGCATTTCCGTGCCGGTAAAAAGCTTTTCCAGTGATTTTTCTTTCAGTTGGGACTCTAATTCCGGCTTTAGCTTCTTGATAAGCTCCAACCCCGCTGCCGGCGTTATTGATCCCGGTTTTATCGACCTTTCGAAATAATCCCAGGCCAGTTCATTCAGGCCGTAATCGGATTTGGACGGGTTGGCCAGATACGCGGCGATCATTGTGTCAAAGAACAAGCCTTCTAATTCTATACCATCCCGGGCTAAGGCCAGCTTTATCTTCTTAAGGTCATGCCCGGTCTTCTTGATCGAGCTATCGGCCAATGCCGCTTTAAGGTTCGGCCCGATATTCTCCACCTTGAAGAACAGGCTTTTGCAGCCAAAAGCCAGATCCGACTGATCGTTGCCATAGAGAAAAAGCTCGTCCCCGGGCTTTATCAATCCTTTTACAACCTTGTCATCAATGACCTCTATTCCTGTACCATCACCAGGCGTTTCCTGGCTGTCGCTGACAGGAAGATTTTTCAGAAGACCTTTGAATTCCAGGCGTTTAAAAAGCTTGAACAATTCCTGATAATCAGGCTCCGCGGCCTTGACCATACCCAGGTTGAAATCAAGATGCATATTATTATCCAGGCACGCCAACTCTTTATTCAGCCTGATCTGGTCGATATTAGCCATTACCGCGTCCTTGAGCTTATCCGGCTTTATATCCTCTGCCCTGGCTATCAATTCTTCGACAGAGCCGAATTCAATCAATAATCCGACGGCCTTTTTCTCGCTGACCCCTGGGATCTTGGGGATATTATCTATAGCATCGCCGCTAAGGGCGATAAGGTCCGGTATCTGGCGCGGGGCAAGCCCGAATTTCTCTCGGACCTTTTCCGTGTCATAAGTGACGCTTTCTTCTTTCTGGGGATTAAAAACCTCGACCGTTTCTTCCACCAATTGCAGAAGGTCCTTATCGGAGCTGACCACTGTGGAATACAAGCCTTCTTCCTTAGCCTTACGGGCTAAGGTCGCGATAATATCATCCGCCTCAAAACCTTCCTGCTCGAACACCGGGATACGGTAAGCCGCCATGATCTCTTTGATGATCGGGATCTGACTGCTCAGCCCGTCGGGCATGGCCTGGCGCTGCGCCTTATACTCCGCGAATTTTTCCGACCTGAAGGTCTTGCGGGAAACATCGAAACAAACTGCCAGATATTGCGGTTTTTTATCCTTGATGATCTTATTCAGTATGTTCAAAAATCCGTATATCGCGTTAGTCGGCTGGCCGTAAGAAGTGGAAAGCCCGCGCACGGCGTAAAATGCCCGGTAACAAAAAGCCGTGGCATCGATCAAAAACAATCTGGGTTTAAGCATTATTCAAGAGGCTTATCATGGGAATAAACAGGAAGCGACGAGGGAATAGAACCACTCACTTTTTAAATTATTTTAAGGTGTCATTTCAGGTGAATCTTGAAGTAATGGCAGGTTATATCCTATGTAGATAATACCTAATTAGCGCATAGCTGTCAAGCAAAATAATTTCTCCCAATAGGGGACGGTTCCTCTGCTTCTAACTATCGTATTCACAGTAAGATAACCACACCCTCATTGCCATTAAACAGCTGGAAACTAAATAATATTAACAATATTTTTTATTCCGTTGGGGACACCAAACAACAACTTGACAAACAGGTCGTCGTAAATCATTTGCCGACAATAAGTAGTAAACCGAGGAACCGTCCCCTAGCCGAGTTGAATAAGGATCTCTTTCAACTGGCCGCAGGTCGGCAAAGCGTCTTCTTCTTCCGCCTTAAGGATATCCGCCACGCAATTAGTAACCGCCTGGATCTGTTTAGAGCTATCCGGCCTGGCATTGCAGCAGGCGACATATTCCTGGATCTTTAAATACGGCATTGGCCCCTGAACCATTGATGCGCGGATCTCCATCCACTGTTTATCCAACTCTTCCAGCGCGACCGCTCCGGTAAGATTCGGCATGACCGGTATCCTCACCCCGCCTATTGCCGGCTGGCTAACTATCGGCATTCCGCGGAAATCAATACCGCCAAGTGGAGCCTGTGTTTTATCCCCACCGTCAAAAACATTATCGCCGTTATTTGTTTCTCCGCTGGGACTGCTTTTGTATTCCCGCACATCCCCGGTGTGTTTATCATTACTATCCCGCTTAACCTTACCCTCAGTATCCCACGCATTAAAACGTTCACCCGTAGGCATTTTGCTGCCGCCGTCCGTATTGCTTACCGGTAACCCACTCGGCACAACCACTTGCTTATCAATTCCAACCACTACGATATCATTATTTAATTCATTTATCTTTATTTGTATCGGGAAAACGTGATTAACCAGAACGCTTTTCTCACTTTGTTCGACCGAAGGGATAGATAATATTGTAATAGTATCAGAAGGCGTCTCTTTATACCCTATTGTTATCGGTCCATCAACGGATACATCCCCGATCACAGTCAACCTGCCGACGAAATACGCGGAGAGTTCGCCCCGGCCGATGCGTTTAGCCAGGATCATAGCCAGATCCCGGGCTTTCTTGTAATCATAAGAACCGATATTTTTGAGATTGTTTTTCAGGCCTTGAGTCGAATATATACCCGTCCCGCCGTCAGAGAGCGGGCCATTCAACAAAACCATCATTACGCCGCTTTCGCGATACAGGACTTCTTTATTCTTCAAAATAAAATCCTTACCCGCAGGCAGGGCTATAAGCAGCCGCGCCGCTTTCAATTGCGCCTCAAAAGAAACTGTATCGTCGGTTAAAATGTCCAGCAAAGGCTTAATCTCCGGAGAATACAACGCCGCCTTCGCGTACAATTCTTGAAGTTCCGCCGATCCCCCGTCTTTTTTCTGTTTCGCAATATCCATAAGAGCAGTCAGCGCTTCTTCACGGATCGCCGCTTTTATAGTCTGATCTGTGGTAACAAACATCAACGGGGTAAACGCAGCCGTACCTATTGCTACCAATGCCCGGCATATCGCGTAACGGTTATTAGGCATAGTTTCCGTTTTTAACGCCGCGATCAACGGAGCAACCGACCTTTTATCTTTCCTTTGGGCCAAATCCCTGGCCGCGCTGCCGCGATTCGCTGAATTAGTATCCTTTAATTGATTATGTAAATACGCTATGTCTGTTATACTCCCGCCGTCACGAATGTTCTTTTCCGCGAAACTCGCGTCGGTTTTAGCCAGATATCCAACCACAGCGGTAAAAAATCCGGCCATCTCAGTTTCCGATGCCTGCGCTGTAAGATCAGAAGTGAGCAACACGACCTTACGTTTGTTCTTAATCATTGATTGGACCGTCCCCAGGGTCTGAGCCTTGATCATACTATCGGAAAAACCCCGAATATCTTTCAATAGACCGAACTCTGTGGGCTGGATCGCCTGCAAAGGAAGGAAATATGTGGAAAAGAACATATTCTTTCCATCTTCGATGTTCTGCTGATACGCGTGGTTCTTATCCGGGCCTACCCCCAATTTAGCGGGCATTTTTAGACCGCGGGTGAACACCTCGGCACGGACTTTTTCAAATATCTCTTTGAGATTATCAGTCATGTTGCCATATGAGGTGAATTCCCCAGCCTCGATCTTATGCTTAAGCAAAAGGATAATTGCCGCATAAACAGCAGCAGGATCTTCCATTGTAGAACCGAATGCGCGCACTTGATCATTAATATCATTGATATTTACGGCCCCCATCTGGATCAACGGATCATAATAAAGAGTTAAAACACCTTTCTTGCTTGACGCCTGGTAGATATTATTAAGAACTTTTTTAACATTCCCTCCGGCGCTTATAATCTCCTTATCCATCAGCTTTGAAGCGATCTTGTATCCCTCTACCGCCGGCTGATTAACGAAACAGATATCCCACAGATACCCGAATGCTGCTACCGCTCTTTGCATACCGAGCATCAAACCGCCGATATCTTCAAGATCATTCAATGAGATTTCATACGTTGGGTATCCGTTATCCTCAAGATACTTCCAGAGATTTGCCTGAGGCTTTCTTATGCCCAGATTGATACGCAGGAACACACGGTCATTCGAATCAACGGGGTTAAGGACAGAAACATCCAAGTTTTCTTCATCGTAGAACAACGTGATGCCTTTCCCGAACTTTCCCAAGGATTCCTCGATCAACTGTTCAGCCCACATCGGATATGATTTCAACGCCGCTGGGACAATGATCGTCAGCTTATCTTTATTAAGATCCTTAGCCATATGCAGCATGAAAGCGCCGAGACGGAGAAATGGATCATCTTTGATACTGTTCATCTCGATAGCGTTATCAATAATAGGGACGATCAACTCCGGAGCGACAACAGCCATGGGAAGAAGGAACACATTGGTGCCCGGAGCGGTGAATCTTCCGCCGACATCTCCGCGGCCATTAAGCTGGATCTCCCTCTGGCGCATTGCCGGATTTTCCTGTGCTTCAACTCCCCATGGGGAAATAGTATCGGTAATGAACCAAAGATTCTTCTGCGTATCCAAACCCAAGGTATTATACACATCCTCGAAATATTTACGGTGCGCGACAGTTTCGGGAGTTGTAGCCGATTTCGAGATCAGGACTATCGCTGTCTTATCCAAAGCCGCCTTTAAACTGCCTTCCTTTTCCGCTATTTCCTTCAACATGAGTGTTATGACCGTAGGGTCGGTAGTCCTCAAACTGTATATATTTTCAGCCGCTTCATTCTTGAACGTATCTTTGACGAACTGGACGCTCAAGCCCGACCCGCCCATGCCGCAGAAAATAACGTATTTATATTTTTCCTTGAGTTCTTTCCCGTCATTGATCACATCTTCAAGCGTCCTGCCGGCTGAACCGTCGCGGATCGCTTTAAGATTCGTTATGGTCCAACCCAGCCTGTTCACCCATTCGCCTTTAAGCAGCTCAAAACCAAGTTCGGATAATTTACCATTACCGATCTTCTTTACGGCTTCATACGAAGCGCCGTTAGCCGCCCCTTCCAGCTGGCTGGTAAAATCATTAGCTTTAAGTTGATCAAGCAATTTATTGACCTCAAAACCATATGCCTCCCCGCCGTCGCGAATGACCGGAGCGTTACGCCTGATATAAGCCAGATCTTCCTTTAACTGCGGCTCGACCCTGGCAAAGAACCGGTCATTTGTATCTTTGGTGAACGGCCTGTCGCCTATCCGCGCTAACAGCGCTTTTACAGCCGGATCCTTGCTCTTAAACCCGGCAAGAACAGCATTGATCTCCGCGTCAGTAAGGAACATCTCGATCTCCGGCGGAAGCCCCTTGTACCTGTCGACAATAACCCTGAGCGCGGCTCTCGTACTGCCGCCATCACGAGTTTCAGGAACAGCGGTTTTCAGATATTTTACCGCGTCTTCTGTAGCAGCGAATTTTTCGGCAGCGTTCTTTTCAATATCCTCTATGCCGGCTCCGCTGAAAAGATCGGATAACGCCTTGGTCTCCTGGGCTTCTATGCGGATGGATTTCGGGTTCAATCCGGGTTTTTCATTCCTTAATTTCAAGAACATCGATAACATCACCTCGGTCAATACCCGCAGGTCTTCGCGGCTGCGCGAATGAGCGCCAAAAGCGATCTTTTCCGAGGTATTCGACCAGCCCCAGTAAAATATCCCTAGCGGCGTCATAAAATAATAAACGCCCTCGATATCAACCAAAGTGAATGTTTCTTTCTGGCCTTCAAACTTTTCCCAATTTACGTATTCAAAATCTTTATCACCGGAAAACGCCTTAGTCACAACATCCCGCCACTCGTTCATCAGGTGTTTCTTGTATTGTTCCTGCATTGAGGTTCTTTGTTCGCTGAGTGAATACCACTGGCTGAACGCGCCTTTCTGCCGCAGGTCCTTCAAATAATCATCCAAAAGCCATTTAGGCTGCTGATGTTTTTCCCTGATGGCGGTAAAAGCCTCCAGCCAGCTGTACATAAAACGCATAGCGTCGTCGATACAAGCCCCGGTATCTATGGTAATGAACGGGTGCAAAGAATATTCCATCTGGTAGTTCTTATATCCTGTGGCCTTCACAAAATCCTCAACGGAAGCGAACCCTTTTTCTTTGGCGAGTTTCGTCATCAATATTTCTACGGTTTTCTTTTCCTTGGAATGCCCTTTGGTATGGATTATCGCAGTACCCCCTAAATAATCCACCAATTCGGCTATAGAAGGTATCATCCGCGAATCATAATAGATTTTTTTATGGTCCTGTCCGTATTTACCCAGGGCATACTCGATCACCGGATAAAACAGGATATCGCCTTTATAAAGCTTTCCGGCTATAACAATACCGCAGCGGTCAGTATCAAGGTCGAATGAAAAGACAACCACATCCGGATTCCTGGCAGACCAGGATAGGATACTCTCATCACCGGCGGATTTAGGATGACCCAGGCATTTGTCATCGTCCCGGGAAGGATCTGGCAGGCCTTTTGTGCAAGTTGGGTCGGACTGAGCCCTGAAAACATTCACCAGCTTGGAACCCAGGGTACCTTTAACATAATCCACATAGCTGGTCGCTGAGCCTCCGCCGAAATCCACGGCGATCTTGATATCCATATCCTTGAGTTTGTTAATAAGAGCTGTAAATTCAACGTTCAGCTTTTCCTTATATATATCGGTGATCTTGCCCTGCAACTCCTGGGTATTGATAAACGCGCCCATATCCTTAGCGTCCATGACCCTCAAACCGCTATCCGCGCTGTCCCCGGCGATCTGCTTGCCCAGGACCTGGATCATATCCCCGAAAAGCGTGGTCTTGCCGATGATCGGTTTAAACCCGTTTATACCGACCTCTACATGCGAACGAGTAACATAGAACCCGCCCTGTACACCCAAGCGGGAAACCGTGGTATACAATTGGCCGCTTATACAAGTATCCAGATCTATTACGTTGATCCCGGCAGCACGCAAACCCAAAGCCAGGTATTTGCGCATTTTCGGGGTTGTCGGTCCATTATCACCGGCTATTATAAAGGTATCGCCTGGTTTTAATCCTTCAGTGCCATGGTGCGAATCAAACTTTGATGTTCCCAGGGCAATACCCAGTAAAACCAGCATTTCCGGGGTAAAATATTCGTCGTTGCCGCGGACATCATATTCTTTAAGGACTGAAGACAGTTTCTTCTTTATCTCCTGCAATCCCTCATAGGTCACGGTTATTGTTTCATCAGGGGTTGTGATAACCAAAGGTTTCTCCGGAGTAATCCTAAATAAACCCGGGGCCTGTCCGGGGTTTTTTATCTGCCCGTTGATGATCGATTTAGCCTGGCTGATCAATTCGTCGGCCTTTCCGCCGTCGAAATTGGCAGAGACTCCGCCTTTATCCAGCCTCTGATTGATCTTTGCGGACGCTTCTTCTATCGCTCTTTTCATGAGGATATCGTTGCCTTCCGGCTGGCTGGCGAATGCTTCCAATGTCCTGCGCTCGCCGGTTCTCTCTCCTAAGACCTTAACCGCATTAAGCCTGATCAACCTGTTATTACCGGTATCTTTAAAAGCTGCGATATATATCCGCTCTATATCCCGATTATTAAGCCCCAATTGTTTTAAAGACATCTCAGCCGCGGGATAAATGTCGTAATTATCACCCAGCACAGTCCAGACCAAATATTCTCTTAAATACGGTATCGCTTTAGCATCTCCAAGCTTGCCCAGGATACGCGCAGCATCCTCTTTATTTCTACGCATAGTCCGCGGATCGCTAATTTCTTTAATATATTTATTCGCCTGCCACGGGATAACCGTACTTTTCCACAACGAAACGAACGTCCGGATGAAGATATTGGCCGGATCATACTTATTCTCGCGCAGCAATCCGTTGTCCGCAGCGCCGCCGTCAGGCGTTCCAGGCTCAACAGGTACGCCGAATTTCAGATCGCGCAGGGAAAAATCTCCCATAACGCGGTCAAGCCAAGGCAGAGCTCCCTTATGCAGAAAGTAACCGATTGCGCCCAAAGACAACCCCACAGATACGCATATCACCAATATTTTTACCGGTAACGGCATGAACATTGAAACAGCAATACCTATCAAGCCCGAACCCAAACCTGCCCCCATAAGCTTTCTGGTAGGATATTCCTTGCTGGACTGCTCTTTTACAAATGCCTTGAATTCATCGAACTCCGCCCGGTTGTTAAAACTGCTCTCAAACTCAGCCTGTATGGAATCCAGATGATTTTCCCAGGTATAACCGGAAATAGCCGCATCAAAATCATCAATTCTTTCCAGCAGAGCTAAACCACCAAGTTTACGAAGCAATTTTCCCTTTCGTTCAAGAGAAAGAATCCCTGCCCCTTGTGCGCTTCCTCCATCACGATGGGAATTACCCAGTATTTTCCCGACTTCACTGTAATATTCGCTTGTAAGATCGCGCACAGGGATATCCCTGGCGATCAATTTATAGAAACTATACCCGCCGGCTATCCCTAACAATGCTGTCACCGCCGACCCCATGATCATCGGCAAAAACACTGGCCCGGTTATCAGTAACGCCCCAAGAGTTAATCCCCCGACAATCGCAAATGCACCAAGCATAAGCGCGGTGTTGGCTTTCCTGGCAAAAAACCAATCATCCAGGTCTTTTGTATTGATCGCCGCCAGCGCCGTATTAATCTCATTCTGCGTGTATTTATTATCCTGAATAAGGGTTTTAATCCGCGCCAGACGCCGGTCCACAAAGTCCCGGTCAGCCGAGCGCATCCAATTGATCTCTTGGATGGCGGAACTGAGTTCATCGGTCCTGGAACGCTTTGGGGCAAAAACGCCGCCGTCACGGGTTTGTTGATCCTTATGTACCGGTTGGTAATTCTTACCCTCAACCGCCAGAACATCAGCGGGCACGATCGAAGTTTTCTGAGGGATTACCGCGATTTCAGTGACAGTATCAGGTATAAGCATAATACCGCCGCTAAAATATCTGCGCACGGTTATCCCGTTCAGGCTGTTCACGGTTTCCCGGGTATTATATTCACCGTCAACAAAAGATTTCCGATAGGCATTAAAATAATTATCTTTAGACCAGGCGCTGCGCGAGGAAAGTCCGGCAAGGTCCTCCTTGTTTATCCGGCGGCTGTATTCCGCAGGCATATTTATGGCATTCTTCTTGAACCATTGGGCCAGGACTATGGAATAATATACCTGCCTCAAGGGCGCGTACTCCTTGGCGCTGTTAATTTTTTTGGTTAATTTAGGGAGGATTGCCTCGCGGATCAAACCGGAAGAATATTCATTCAACTCCTTAAGGCGCGGATCGTCAAATCCATAAGTAGCGGAATTCTTCAGGTGATCCTGCTCCAGCATAACCTTTAAGGTCGCTTTATACACATACGCGCTGTCAGCCGACTGCTTGACGATTATCTCGCCCGGAACTATCCAGGGGCGGGTCAAGGTGGGGATATTGATCTTTTGGTTTCCTAAAAGGCTTTCAGCCTTTTCGTACAGCCTCTTCCAATAGATCTTTCCTTCCCTGGTCTTGGGAGAAGTGGCCATAGCCATATCTTTTTTCAACTGAAGGTCTGCTTCCAGGAGTATCTTCCCGATATCAGTATTCTCCAATGCCGGGTCAATGATATCACTCTTGCCGTCCGGACGCAGATTAACCCAGAAAGTATTATTAGGCAAAGTCACGCCGATCTGAAAATATTCCATCAGTTTGGCTATAGACCCCTTAAGCTGCGCCGGCTTAACATTCTTATTGTCGCCTTTATCAAGCAAAAGGGTGAAATCATCCTTGATCCGGTCATAAACCAGGGACCTCAAATGCAAGGGGCGGAATTTATTGATCGAAGACACGCTGGAGAATGATCCGGAAAGATCAATTACGTTCGCAACCTGGGCAAACCCAATTTGCTCGAATAAGAAAACAAAACTTATCAAAAACGCGATTATCTTTTTAAACATCCGGCCCCCTGGTTATTAAGTACTTTTATAAACATAATTATGATTGGTTAAAAAAAACACGGCTTCTGATCATTATCCTTGATCAGAGTCCGTGGCTTGGATATCTATTTAGGAATTATATTATTATACTGCGATACTATAAAATAAATATAACCTATGAAAACTGCTTTGTCAAGTTGCGGCCAAAATTTATTCTATCAGTAAACTACTATATACCAAGTAGTTACAATACTATACGCTGTTTTATTGCCCTTCTTCCAGATATTTTCCCAAAATAGCCCAGGTTTCACTGCCCACAACCCCGTCCGCGTTCAACTGGTTAGCTCTTTGGAACTCCCGGATCGCGTCTTTTGTCCTGGGGCCTATCTTTCCGTCAACATCCCCATTATAAAATTTCGCGTTCTTTAAGGCTGTCTGGATATGTCCGGCATTCGGGACTTTTATGACGGTTTTTTCTTCACGCTGTTTCCGGACCTGGCTATTTATCTTATTCTGCGCGTCTTCTAATTTTGCCTGATTCGCTTTAAGCGCGGCCTCGGTCTTTTCCTGATCTTCCTGGACCTTAATTTCTAAACTCTGCTGCCTCTTGCTCAAGCTCTTGACCTCGGCGTCCTGGCGCTGGAATTGGCTCTCCAGCGAGATGATCCGCAATTGAGTCGCCTCCATATCCTGCACGCCCGCACAACCGGATAATAAAACAACGGAAAGGCCAACAAAGGAAATAATAGCCAGTTTCATCTCTTTCTCCTTTTTGTCGTTATCCTTCTTAATCTTATTTTATACCTTTGCCGGCCGGTTGTAAATATACTTATATGAGCGGCTCCATATTCAGGACCGGATGCTTTACCTTTTCCAGGTAAGCTACCAGCTCCTCGGCTGTGGTAACATTGGTCTCATCGGCTATCTGGTCAACCAGGCCGGGCATACCCAGTTCCCGGCAGCGCGTCTTCAGCTTATCGCCCAGAGCCTCTTTCAATTCCTTTGGCATCCAGACCAGCCGCGGCAGTCCGCCTTCAGCGGAAAGGAATTTCTTGCTGGCCACATAAAGCTTGCCGATACCCAGGAAACCCGGGGTCTGCACCCCTCCGCCAACCGAGCCGGCCAGCGTGGTAAAAGTCATGCCCACCGGGGTCATCCCGGGAAAATCGCGGTGCACGATCATTACGCCGTTGGCCTCAGGGACCACAGCCACAATGCATTCAAAACAGCCGCAGGACGACTGCGGGCTGTCCATCAACGAATACATACTCATCTTCTCTATCGTTTTGTTGGATTTCTCATAAACATAATCGTTTATATTCTTCCACTGCCCCAGTTTTTGATCGAGCAATTGGCCTTTTTCCACCGGCTGATTAGGGCCGGTAGGGTTGATCTCATGCGAAGCCTTGCCGTCCAGCCAGGAATAAGCCCCGCACAGGCCGAGCCTTTCCGCGGAGATCATACACACATGGTTGGGCGCGAAACTCTGGCAAAGCGTGCAGGAATAAAAAGAGTCCACGCTTTCATCGGTCATACCCAGGATCCTCTCATCGCGCTGATCGTAGACTTTCTTAGCCTGGGGCAAAAGCTTATCCACATCAGCCTGGCTGGTATAGATTTTTACCTGGATCTTATCCACGATAGCGCTGTATTCCTGATGAAGCATAGCGTGCAGGATAACCCCGATATGCTTAAGGCGGAAGCCCTTATTGAACGCCTCCTGAGAAACTCTGATCCAGTTCATATCGCGCTGGCCGATATGCATTATACCCTGGGCGTAATTGACGAACCTGTGGATCTGGCGCTCAAGTATAGGCTCGAAATCTTTTTGCATCTTCCGGCCGGCGACTTCAACCATGATCGCCAAAGGCAGAGATTTCACGCCCTTTCCCATATTATCTATATCCGGTCCGATCACCTCTACCTTCCCGTCCTCAATATCCTCTATATTCCCGCTGGTAAGGAACTCGAACGAGGCGGAAGCCTTACCGCCGAATTCAGCGAACAATTGTTCCTTGCGCACCCTTTCACCCTCAAAAGCCGCGGCGTAAGCCACCGGGACATTGATCTGGGCGACCTTAACTTTGATCCCCCTGGTAAGCAGGCATTTGGAAACCAGTTTTTTGTAGTCTTTTTCAGTAACCAGGGCCTCATATAAAGTCGTATCGATCTTGGGCAACTGCGGCACATCCAGGTCGGTGATAATGGGCACGCCGAAGGCCAGCGCCCCCAGCCCCGCCGCCACGATGATCTCATCCACGTGGCTCAAAAGCACGATGAAAGCCGGAACCCTTTTCTGCACATAATCCGCGATACCCTGCCACTGCCCGGGTTTGAAACCGCCGTAGATGAGCGGCGCTCGGATGGCGAAGTTCACCGCGTAGATTGCCGAGAGATAATCGTCGCCGAGCGGCACAATATAGTTATCCAAGCCGATCTGCACTCCTTTTTCTTCGAGCTGTTGGGCGAAGGTTTTGCCGTTGGCGCTGTCCCCGGCTTTATCGGAAGCGCCGGGACTCGCCGGTGCGCTGCCGCAGAGCAGGCAAACGATGCTGTTAGTCTGGAAATCGCGCACCAGCTTTTCCGCGGAATCCGCGTCCTTTGCCGGGCCGAGAATGACGGCGACGCCCGCGATGCGGCCGTCTACCAGCTGAATGCCCAACTGCCTCAGTATCTTGTCCGGGATGAAGCCGATTCCTCCCTTGGGATGCTGTTTGGTCGCGGTCAACAGCGCCGTAAGCATTTCGATCGCCACCAGCGTGGCGCAGCCCTTGTTCAGCACCGGACCAAGCGCTCCGGGGATAGAAAAGCCGTTTGCGGGCTTGATATTCTTGTTCAGCCCCTCGGCAGCCGCCAGGATCGGCATACAGTCCCCTACAGTCTTGACCTCGGCGTTGAACAGCCCGTAGATGATGGGCAGGAAATAGTTGGTCTCGGGAAAGCCGACCGCGGTATCCTTGCCGGCCTTTTCCAGCGTTTGCCTGGTCAATGCCAATACCGCGTCCGCGCCTTTTGTTCCCATTTGAACTAATACCTCAGACATTTAAACCTCCTATTGCTTGGCTTATATTATCCGCTAAGCGGACGCTTTCATTTAAAACATCATCCCAATTCTTTGTTTTATCCGGCAAGCCTTGGGCCCCGGCTGCCGCTCCGCAGGCAAAAACATTTTTCAGGTTAGTACGCAAGTTGGCATCCACGCATACGCCGCCCCCGGATAATTCAATATCCGTGTCTTTTAGGAAATCTACGGCCGGTTTGGCCGGGCTGTCGAATACAACCACCAAAGAGGCGCCGATGATCTTGCCCTCTTTAAGCTTTATCGCCTGGACCCCGGACTCGCCGATTATATCAGTCACCTTGCTGTTAATAAACTCCAAATGCTGCATCTGCGCCGGGCCTTCGACAGGCTGTTCGGTCACCGCCTTAACCTCTTTCTGCTGGCCGGTGATCGCTTTGGCGATCTCTTGCGCCCAGGGATTCCACCCCAGGAAACACACTGTATCCGAAGATAAGAGATATTTGCGCGCCTGTTTAAAATCGTTTAATGAATCCAACCGGATCACGCCCTCTTTATTTATGCCGGGTATATCCGGCAGCGTTGTTTTAACCCCGGAGCAGATGACCAAAAAGTCATATTCGGCGTTTCCCCGGGTTTCCTCGTGTTTAAAGTAAACCAGGCGGCGGTTGGTATTAATGCCGTAAACTTTTCTCTCTTTCAGGAATTTTATGTTCTGGCCGGCGTAATGATCGGCGTTAACAAGGTAAAGCTCTTTTTCTTTGGTCCCGCCTGCCAGATACGCGGGCAGCTTGCGTTTGTCATAACAAGGGGACGGTTCATCGGTGATCAGGGTTATTTCGCAATCCTTGTTCTTTTGCCGCAAAGAAATAGCCGCTGTATGTCCGGCGATCGACGAACCGATAATAATTATTTTAGGCATGTTTATTATAAACCCGCGGCATCCAACACCAGGGGGACTTTTTTATCCCAGCCGATCGGCATTATATGTATCCCCTGGCACATCGGCCGCAATTGTTTGATCAGGCGGCTGGCGATAGCCACGGACTGGCTGACTTTATCCTTAGTCTCTTCCATTTCCTTGATCAATTCATCGGGGACAGAGACCCCGGCGACATTCTTGTTCATAAACCTGGCCATGCCCGCGGACTTCAACAGGACAATGCCCGCCAGGATCGGGACTTTCAGGTGTTTGGTCTTGGAAAGGAAATTCTCAAAGATACCCGCATCATATATAGCCTGGGTCTGAAAGAATTCCGCGCCTGCTTCGATCTTTTTTTCCATCTTGATGATCTGCGGCTCGATCGGGTCAGCCCCGGGATTGACTACCGCGCCTACGCAAAATTCAGGGGCGCTCCCTTCAAGCTTATTGCCGTTCATATCCGCGCCTGCCTGCAACTGTCTGACTACCTGCAAAAGCTGGACCGAATCCAGGTCAAATACCGGCTTGGCCTGCGGATGGTCGCCTAATGTCGGATAATCTCCGGTCAGGATCAACAAGTTCTCTATCCCCAATGCAGCGGCGGAAAGGATATCCGATTGCAAGGCCAAGCGGTTGCGGTCGCGGCAGGTAACCTGGAATACCGGGTCAAATCCTTTTTGCTTGAGCAGGCTGGAAACAGCCAACGACCCCAGGCGCATTACCGAACTCTGCAGATCAGTCACATTTATCGCGTCAACCCGGGTGCGGATCAACTCCGCGTCTTCCAGCAATTTAACGGTTTCTATCCCTTTAGGCGGGCCGATCTCGGAAGTAAGAACAAAACTCCCCTGTCTTATCTTTTCTTTAAAGGTCATAAGAAACACCCCTGTTTATGTTACGGCTGGTTTCCCGTTCACGCGGGATATTGATTAAGGACTTTATTTTAACCGTAATACGCGTTTTTGTCAAAAATTATTCCTTCAGCCTTAAGCCGGCCACCACCTCGAAATGCCCGGTATGCGGGAACATATCCACCGGGATAACCCGCTCCAGCGAATAAGAGCCGCACAAAAGTTTAAGATCTTCCCGCAAAGACATCGGATTGCAGGATATATATATGATCCGTTTCAGCCGGATATCCAGAAGGCTCTTCTTGAACTTTTTGCTTAAACCCACGCGCGGAGGGTCAATAACCGCAACCTGGGCATCTTCAATATAATCGCTTTCCTTAAGTCCGGCGAGGAACGTGTCGGCGTCCAGGCAGGCGAATTCGACATTATCAATTTTATTCAACCTGAGATTTTTCTCGGCGTTGGCGATATTGAACGCCGAATTATCGACCCCGATTACCCTGGAAGAATTTCCGGCGAGCTGTAAGGTTATCCCTGCGCTTCCGCAAAAAATATCCAGGGCCGTGCCCGGCGCGTCTTTTACTTCATCCCGGACCACAGCGTATAACTTTTGGCAGCAATAAGGATTAGTCTGAAAAAAGGTCTTTGGCCCGATCAGATAATCGATCCCGTTGATGTTTTCCCGGATGTCATCATCTCCGGACAGATGCATCAATTCATCGGTGAGGGCTTTATCCGATAATAATTTATTGAAGCAAAGATAGACCGACCGGACATCCGCCGCGGACATTAAGCGTTCGGCCAGAGCAAAGAATTTATTTTTTTCTTTGTCAAAATCCTCCCTGGTCAGGGCAACGGTTATTACCGCCATTATTGAGCCGTAAGCTTTCGAATGCCGCAAGGAAATATACCTTAACTCACCCGAAGATGTGCGCAGGTCATAAGGAATAACTCGGAAGTCTTTTATCCACAGCTTACAGGCATCGAATATCCGGTCAAGCCCCTCTATAAATACACGGCATTCTTTCAGGTCGATGATCTGGGAGAATTTGGCTTTCTCTCTCTGCCCTATTATCGCTCCGGAGCTGTCCCGGGAGAATACGAATTCCATCTTATTGCGGAAATACCAGATCGGCTGCGAAGGGATTATCTCTTTTATTTCGCCGGGGTTAAAACAGGCGAGGAGATTACGGCAATATTTTTCCTTGAATTGGAGCTGTTTCTCATAATCCTGATCCTGCGAATCGCAGCCTCCGCAGGAATTAAAATGCCGGCAGATATCTCGCATAAAACTGACCTTACCATTTTTTAAAGATAACGGGAACCTCCAGGGGGATCACATCCTGGATGGTTTTAACTGCGTGGCGGATAACTGGCAGGAACCGATACGGTTAGCCGGGGCATAGGAGCAGTATTCAGCCAGCGCTATCATACATCTGGCCATTATAGCAGTATACTTAAAGTTTTGCCGCTTCCACCAGGTTGCGCATAAGCATGGTAACGGTCAAAGGCCCTACCCCTCCCGGCACAGGAGTGATCCAGGAAGCGCGTTTCTGGGCCTCATCGAACTCCACGTCTCCGACGATCTTATCCCCGACCCGGTTTATGCCGACATCTATGACCACCGCGCCCTCTTTTATCCATTCGCCCTTGATCAATCCGGCCTTGCCCACCGCGACAATAAGGACCTCGGCGCTCTTGACATGCTCCTCTAATTTACCGGCCTTGGCCGTGCCGATATGGCAGACCGTTACCGTGGCCAGCTTTTCCAGCAGCAGCAGGCTTAAAGGCTTGCCGACTATCTCGCTGTGCCCGACAATAACAACTTCCTTCCCGGCGAGATCCAGGCCGGTGGCGCTCAATAATTCCATAACCGCGTTGGCGGTGCAAGGCACTATCCTGGCTTTGCCGAATACGATCTTGCCCATGTTCGCCGGATGCATCCCTTCCACGTCTTTATCCGCAGAGATGAAGCCGCTGATCTTCTTATAATCCATATGCAAAGGCAGAGGCATCTGCACGATTATGCCGTTCACCGCCGGATCATTATTAAGATTTCCTATATACTCAATGAGTTTTCCTTCGGTAGCCTGGCTATCCAGTTTGTGCAGCTGGTAATCGACGCCTAAAAGCTCGGCGTTCTTCTTCTGCGACTTTATATATGATTCCGCGGCCGGATTCTCCCCTACCTGCACGCTGGCCAGCTGAGCCTTTTTTCCCGAGCCCAGGATCTTCTGTTTGATACTCTCTTTTATTTTTTCCGCGATCGGCTTACCCTCTAATAATTTTGCCAACTTTAACCTCCATCTGCTGTCTGATTTTTCTCACAACCTTACCCTTTTCGTCCAGCTCTTTCCTGATCCCCTTTGCCAGTTCCGGGTCGTTAAGATATTTAAGGTTTATATCCACATTGACATACGCGCTGAAAAAAGCCGACTCCAGCAATACCGCTGCCACCGCCACGTCGCTGATCAGGTTCTGATTGCTCTTTCCCAATATAAGCGGGCAGATATCTATCGCCTCAAAACAAAGCCGGCAGACCATAAGCGGCACATCCATGGATTTCCGCAGATCCTTGCTGCTATAGGCGGTAACATCCAGATCGACAAGATGCAGGAATTCCAAACGCAGTTTTTCGGATTTATCCAGGCACTTCTTAAGCTGGCTTTCATATTCGGCGTATTTCGGCTTGCCCACGGTGAAATTAAGCACCATGCTGATCAAAGCTGATCCTAAAGCCGCGCTCATCGCTGCGGCGGATCCGCCTCCGGGAGCGGGTAATTTCCCAGCCAGATCATCCAGGTATTTTTTAAGGTGATTTCCGTACATTAGGCTCTCCTTATATCTCTTGGATCTCGAACGCGTTCTTGAGCAGCTCTGTTTTCCAGGAGCCTTGGAACGGGCTTACTGAAACGACATCGAACCTGGCCCCGGCATCTAAAAGTCCTTTTTCTTTCAGGAAAAGCGTCGCGGCCCGGTATATCTTGCCTTGCTTGCGCCTGTCTATAGCCTCTGCCGGCTCTCCAAACCAGCCGGATAAGCGGGTCTTTACCTCAACAAAACAAAACGTATCCTTATCCCGGGCGATAATATCGATCTCGGCGGACATGGTCCGGTAATTCCTGGCCAGGATCTTGTAGCCTTTACGCTTCAGGAACCTGACCGCCTCATCTTCGCCCTGACGGCCTAAGAGGATATTTTCTTTAGACACCGGAAAAAGTAGCTCTGTGAATTACGGACTTACCGTATTTCTTTAATGCGTTCCTGTGGGCCTGCGTAGGATAACCCTTGTGCCGTGAAAACCCGTATTGCGGGAAGGTTTTATCGTATATCCTCATGATCCTGTCCCGGGTAACTTTTGCCAGGATCGACGCGCTGGCTATGCTCAGGGATTTGGAGTCCCCTTTGATTATGTCGGTGAAAGGAAATCCTATCTTCAATTTGACTAACCCATCCACCAGGATATGCACGCGGCCGGGCTCAACCCCGGGCATTTTAGCAAACAGCCCATTAATAGCCTGTTCCATGGCCAAACGGGTGGCTTCCAGGATATTGACCCGGTCAATGACCTTTTCGTTCATTATACCGATACCGGATACGGATTTTTCAATGATCTCGGGAAAAGCCTTTTCGCGCTGCAGGCAGGTCAATTTCTTGGAATCGTCAATGCGGTTATTGAAAGATGAGGTCTTTAGAAAAACCGCCGCCGCGACTACCGGGCCGGCCAGAGGGCCCCTTCCCGCCTCATCCACCCCGATAACCAGGTCCCTGCCTTGTCCCTTAAACTTGCGTTCGTAATAAAGCATATGGCCGGCAGCGCATAAACACACACAAAGATATCCCCACAGCTTGGATGTAGCGCAGAAAGCGCGGGATTATTTAGCCTTAACTTCCACTGATTTTATCTTCGAGGCGCGTTTTCCAACTTTATTCCTCAGGTAATAAAGCTTGGCCCGCTTTATCTTTCCTTTTCTTAAGAGCTCGATGCGTTCGATCACCGCGGAATGCAGGAAAAATTTAAGCTCTACGCCTTCTCCCACAGAAACCTTCCTTACGGTAAAACTGCTCTTGGTCCCGTTGCCTTTCTTGGCGATGACTATGCCCTCAAAAGGATGCAGCCTGATCTTATCACCTTCCGGGATCCGGGTCATGATCTTGATCGTATCCCCGACGTTAAAATCCGGGTGTTTCTTTTTGCTCAAATAAGCCTGTTCGACAAGTTTGATCTTATCCATTTTTAAGGTTCCTTTCCGTTTTATTGGTTTTTATTTTTTTTAACAAATCCGGCCTGCGTTTTTTCGTTTTCTTGAGCGCCTCGAGCTTGCGCCACTCGGCGATCTTCTTATGGTCTCCTGACAAAAGCAGCGCAGGGACCTTCATCCCCCGGAAATCAGCCGGCCTGGTATACTGGGGATACTCTAATAGATTACCTTCAAATGACTCAAAATTCAAGGAATTTTTATCACCCAGGACCCCGGGGACCAGCCGCACCACCGAATCCACCAGGACCATAGCCGGAAGTTCTCCTCCGGTAAGGACATAATCCCCGATAGATATCTCTTCATCGGCCAGATCGGTCTTGACCCGCTCATCCACCCCTTCATAATGCCCGCAAATCAGGATAAGATGGCCGCAGGCCGATAATTCCCTGGCTTTAGGCTGGTCAAAAGTCCGCCCCTGCGGGCACAATAGGATCACTTTTGCCTTCTTATTCCGGCTTACCGCTCTTATCTTGCGAACTGCCGCGAATATCGGCTCAGGGCCCATAACCATACCGGAGCCGCCGCCAAAAGGCCGGTCATCCACCTTGG
This sequence comes from Candidatus Omnitrophota bacterium, assembly GCA_023227985.1. NCBI lineage: Bacteria > Pseudomonadati > Candidatus Omnitrophota > Candidatus Omnitrophota bacterium. The sequence continues at coordinate 26,992 of JALOCB010000006.1, forward strand.
AATGCTTATCCGCGGAATAATCCCGCAGGTCGTGGATATGGATCTTTACCCTGCCTTTTTCCTGGGCCCGTTTGACCATAGACTCGTTCAGGACAGGCGCAAACATGCCCGGAAATATAGTGATGATATCGATCCTCATCTTCTCAGTCCGCTTATCTCATTTAGTGGCGCTGTTATACTTATTCAGGAATTCTTTTTTGAACTCGACGAATCTGTCTTCGGCGATAGCCAGGCGGATGCCGGCCATCATTTTCTGATAGAAATAGCTGTTATGCAAAGAGGTCAGCCTGAAAGCCAGGACTTCCTGCGCGTTGAACAAATGCCGCAGGTACGCCCGTGAGAAATTCGTGCAGGTATAACATGCGCATTCCGGGTCCAAAGGCCCAAGATCCTCGCTGTACTGGCCGTTCTTCACCACAACCTTGCCCTGGCTGGTGAACGCGGTCCCATGCCTGCCGTAACGCGTAGGCACCACGCAATCGAACATATCCACGCCCAATTCCACCGCGCCGATGATGTCGTCGGGAAGCCCCACGCCCATCATATAATGCGCCTTGGCCTCGGGTATTTCTTCCAGGGCGCAGGCGGCAATATTATACATTAAATCCTTGGGTTCGCCAACCGAAAGTCCTCCCAGGGCATAACCGTCGAAATCCAGCTCCGCCAGCCGCCTGGCGCAATCCTTGCGCAGGTCTTCATAAGTAGCGCCCTGGACTATCCCGAACAAAAGCTGTTGCGATCCGGGCTGTTTATCCTGCTCGATCTTAGAGCGCCTGGCCCACTGGATAGTCCTTTCCATAGCCTGACGGGCGTAATCCTTCTCGCAGGGATAATGCACGCAGTCATCCAGGACCATCATTATATCGGAGCCCAGGTCGCGTTGGACATTGACCACGTCCTCCGGTGTAAGAAAATGCTTGAACCCGTCTATATGCGACTGGAACTCCACGCCCTTTTCGTTGACTTTACGCAAAAGCGCCAGGCTGAATATCTGGTAACCGCCGCTGTCGGTAAGTATAGGTTTATCCCAGCCGATGAATTTATGCAAACCGCCGGCCTTTTTGATTATGGCTGTGCCCGGCCGCAGAAAAAGATGATAGGCGTTGCAAAGCATGATCTGCGCCCCGCAGTAATTCAGCTCTTCCGCGGAAAGGGTCTTTACCGTGCCTTGCGTGCCTACCGGCATAAAACAAGGGGTATCAAGCGCGCCCCTGGCAGTAGCCACCCGGCCTAACCGGGCATTGCACTTCGCGTCTTTATGTATAAGTGTGTATTTATTCATTTTATTTGTCTAATTAAAGGATATATGTTAACATAAAATCATGTTAAACAAAATAAAAAATACTGTGGAAGAAGCGCTGAAAAAGCATGTAAGCGATATGGACGGCATTTACCCTTTCAAACGGCTCTCTCCTCTGCTTGGCGAAAGCATAAAAGAATACATCGCCAGACCCGGAAAAAGGGTCAGGCCGATGCTTTTTGTCCTGGGATACCTTGCCTTTGCCAAAAAACCCGCTTCCGGGCTGTACCAAAGCGCCCTCTCGATCGAACTGCTTCACGACTTTATGCTCATCCACGATGATATAATCGATAAATCCGATTCCCGCAGAGGCAGGCCTTCAATGCATAAAATGCTGAATAACCGGTTAAGGCTGGATAAAAGCGTTAAATTCAACGGCCAGGACCTGGCGATCGTCGTGGGGGATATCATTTACGCTATGGCCATAAAGAGCTTTTTATCCATCAAAGAAAACCCGGTAAGGAAAGAAAAGGCCCTGAATAAACTGTTGGACGCCGTTCTTTATACCGGCGCAGGCCAGTTCATCGAGATAATTTACGGGATAAAACGGATAGATAAAATAAACAAAAACGACATTTACCGCATATATGACCTGAAGACCGCGTATTATACCTTTGCCTATCCCCTGTCCATAGGCGCCACCCTGGCCGGAGCTCCGGAAAAACAGATCAAAAAAATATTTGATTACGGTCTTATCCTGGGGCGGGCCTTCCAGATAAAAGACGATATACTGGGGATCTTCGGCAATGAAGAAGAAACCGGCAAATCATCGCTGACCGACCTGCAGGAAGCCAAAAGGACGCTGCTTATATGGTACGCTTACAATAATTCCCCCAAAAAAGACAGGTCGCAGATAAGCGCAGTATTTTCCAAGAAAAAAGTGGGCCGGACGGATTTAAGCAGGATGCGACAGATAATACACGGGTCCGGGGCGCTGGCTTACGCGAAGGGGCAAATATCGACCGCAGCGAAAAAGGCGGATAAGATAATCTCTTCCCTGGGCACCGGGGCGAATATCAAAAAACTGCTATCGGAATTCTACCGCAACATCCTAAGCCTTTAAGCCGGATCAAACGAGGGTATTCTGTTCTATGCAATAAATAAGCTTATCCACGGGAACCGGCTTTGCCAGAAACGGCCTTCCGGAGATGATCCCATTTTGATCCCTTACTTCTCTTTCCGTAACGATAGCGGTCAAGAATACGATGGGTATGTTCTTCAGATCCTCATCCGATCTGAGCTTCTGGGATATTTCGCCGCCATCAACATTCGGCATAACGATATCCAAAAGGATCAGGTCAGGCTTGAATTCCTTTACCGTGCGGATGGCATTGACGCTTTGGCTTTCAGCCCTGACCTCGTATTTGCCGGTTTCCTCCAGGTTCAATTTCACCATCCTGCAAAAACTCTCTTCATCGTCGATTATGAGGATCTTTTTTCTCGGCATTTTCAGCCTCCCTTTCTCTTAAAGATGCCAAACGTTAACCCTGCATACGGAACATAAGCATCGCCTTTATCCCGCCCTCTTTTTTATTCGTTATGTCGATCCTTCCCCGGTGCATCTCCATTATATTTTTGACGATAGACAACCCCAGGCCGGTCCCGCCTTTGCCGCGCTTGGTGGTGAAGAACGGGTCAAAAACTTTGTCAATGATCTCTTGAGGTATCCCTATCCCGGTATCTTCGACCTCGACCAAGACAATTTTTTCTCCCGGCTTAAAGATATCCTCTTTTCTGCGCCCGGCGCCTCCGGTCATTGCCGGGGCCTTTTCGATGCGCATGCTTATGGTCAGCGTCCCGCCTGAAGGCATAGCGTCCGCCGAGTTCATAAAAAGGTTCAAAAAAACCTGTTCGATCCTGTTCTTATCGATGTTTATCGGCGGGATGCCCTGCGCAATATCCTCGTTCAACTGGATATGGTTCTTTACAAACTGGTGCTTTACCAGCAAAAGGGAATTTCCCAGCACTGTTCTCAGGTCATGCGGCGAAACATCCAGTTTGGATAAACTGGCGAAATCCAACAAGCCGGTGATAATATCATTGGCCCGCATTACCGCGTCGGTCATGGACTTTAAAGCAAAAGAAATATTCTCGTCATCCAGAGGGACCTTCTTAGTCAGGTATTCAACCCCCTGGCTTATTATTGCCAGCGGGTTTTTCACTTCGTGGGCCACGCCGCTGGCCAGGCCGCCAACCACCTGCATCTTAGCCGCCTGGATAAAACGCGACTGGGTTTCCTGGAGCTCAGAGTAGGCCTGCAACAATTTGGCGTTAGCGCTGGTCAGGTCCGAGGTGCGCAAAGCAACCTGCACTTCCATCTCGGACAAGGCCTTTTTCAAAGCCTCTTGTATGTGTTTGCGCTCAATAGCGTAACGGATGGCGCGGATAAAATGAAAGACATCCTCCCTGCCCTTGACCAGATAATCCTGCGCGCCGGCCTGCATCGCCTTGATCGCCGTGGATTCGTCATCAAGCCCGGTAAGCACCAGGACGGGGATCCCGGAAGAACGCGCCTGGACTTTGACCAGCGTGTCAATACCTTCGCTGTCAGGAAGAAACAGGTCCAGCAAGACAACATCGATATCGTTTTTTACGAGGCGGTCAAGGGCGGGGGCCAGGCGTTCAAACCATTCTGTTTTACAGTCGATCTCGCTTACTTTCGCGAGCATATCCTGTATCAGCCTGGCGACCAAACGGTCATCCTCGATCAAAAGGACCTTAATGCTTATATTCTCTTTATCGGCCATAACGACGGGTGCTGCTGAAGGGAGTTATCATTCCAGAAGCGCGGAAACCAGGCATATCCTGACCAGCGCGCAGGTCTCAAGATAATCCAGGTCAAAAGGCTTAACGATATACTCGCATACCCCGAATTTTTTTGCCTCTTCGAACACGGACTCATCCATTATGCCGGTGATCATGATAACGCCCACTTTGTCATCCATCTCCCGGATCCGTTTAAGGGTAAGGAGTCCGTCTATCCCGGGCAATTTCACGTCCAGCAATACCAGGATCGGCTTTTCCGCCTTGAATTTCTCCAGGCCTTCCTCCCCGCTGGCGGCGGTCACCACGCTAAACCCTTTTTTAGACAAAAAATCGCGGATCAACGAAGATATATTCGGGTCATCATCCACAACCAGTATCTTTTCCTGGCCGTAGCGTTTATTAGGCTGCAATATCTCGTTAATGGCCTTTACAATGACATCTATGCCCAATGCCTTGCGCAGAAAACCGCTCGCCCCGGCCAGGCGGGCCCGGCGCTCCAACTCGTCGTCGGCAAAACCGGTCACCATCAACACCTTGGTCTTATGGTCGAAATAACGCAGTTTCTCCAGCAGCTCGACACCGTCCATATCCGGCATCTTGAAATCCAAAAGCATCAATTCGGGGTTGTGCGTCCGCGCCAATTCCAGGGCCTCTTTGCCGCTATGGGTTGTTATCACCTTATAGCCGACTTTGGTCAACGCGTCATAAAGAAGTTCGCGGATCTGAGAATCGTTATCCACCACCAGGATTTTGGATTCCATATGCCTTTACGCTCCTTATTTATTGACCGCCGTCACAAAAAGGGAAGTAATGATCTCGTCCAGTTTCTGCAGGTCGCAAGGCTTGAGCAGATAATCGCAGGCGCCTTCCTTAGCCGCCTCTTCCATAACATGCTCGTCCTGGACCGAAGTAAGCATGATCACTTTTATCGATCCATTGATCTTTTTTATCTGGTTCAACACCATTAATCCGTCCATCCCGGGCATGCGCATATCCAGGAGCACTACCTGAGGAGCCTCTGTCCTTACCGACATAAGCGCATCCATACCGGAAGAGGAGACATCAACCTTATAGCCTTTTTTGCCCAAAAAATCCTGCAGGACATTGCGTATCTCCAGATTATCATCCACCACAAGTATGCGTCTGCCGGCATTGGACGCATCCGCCGCCAAGTGAATGCCGCCTTCTTCAGAGCGCAATACCCCCAATATCGTCTTCACCATAAAATGGGTGGAAAAATCCTTCTTCACCACAGCCGAGACCCTGAGGGCCAGGACTTTAGCCTGGGCTTCATCAGACTGGCTATCAACGGCAAAAATTATTATATGCGCCTGTTTATCGAATCCCCTGATCTTCCGGGCAGTATCCCACCCGCTTAATCCGGGCATAGCCTCATTCAGGATTATCAGATCGAACCTCTCCTCGGAAAGGCGGGCCAGGGCTTCTTCCCCCGTAGGGACGCAGGTAACCTCATAATTCAAAGAAAACAATATCTCGTATAAAAGGTTTCGCGCATCCAGATCATTATCAGCTATCAGTATTTTTTCCTTCCACATAGCTTTATTTATCCTCGTTCTCCCCCAATTTTTCCTTAACCTTAGCCAATATCTCAAAGAGGTCTATGGGTTTATACATTACGTCTTTTTCATTATAACCCAATCCCAACAACTCATCAATATCTTTCTGGAGACCTATTGACCCGCTTAAGATTATGACCGGCAGCTTTATCCCCGCGTCATTCAATCCCCTCAAAACATCCATGCCGGTCATTTTAGGCATGCGCATATCTATGATCAACAGGTCCATCTTGTCGCCGGACTTTAATATATTCAGCGCCTTGTCGCCTTCCAGGTTTTTAAAAACTTCAAACCCTTTCTTGCGCAAAAAGACGTCGATTATATTCACTATCTCCTGCTCGTCATCTACTACCATTATTTTAGGCATTGCTACCTCCTTCTGGCATTGCCGGCAGTGTTATGCTGGCTGCCGTCCCTTTCCCCGGAGAGCTTTTCAGATCCAACTCTCCTCCGTGCGCCTTGACTATGCTATAACTTACCGAAAGGCCCAAACCAACGCGTTTTTCTTTAGTGGTAAAAAAAGGCTCGAACAACCTGGCCATAACTTCGGCGGACATTCCCGGCCCTGTATCTTCAAAGGTTATCTTCACATTTTCCCCGGACCGGCAGGTAGACACCTTTATCTGCCCCCCCTTAAACATAGCATCCCGGCTGTTATTCAACAAATTGATAAACACATCCTGCATATGTTTTTCGTCTATATTAACCTCCGGTAAGCCTACGCCGTAATTTTTCATTATTTTGACATTATCCATAGAAAACTGGGGTTCAATAAGGCTGATCAGCCCTTCCAGGCTTTTATTTATATCCGCGCGAACTGTCCGGTCCTTCGAAGGCCGGACAAAACCAAGAATTCTTTGTATTATATCTTTTGCCCTTTGGCTTTCCTGGAAGATCGCCTGAAGGTTCTTCTTTAATTCCTCGTTATCGATCTTTTCCATCAATGACAACTGAGCCCTGCCCGAAATAACCATTAAAGGGTTGTTCACATCATGGGCCATAACCTCCACAAATTTACCAAACTGGGCGAACCTCTGCGAATTCTCGCGCTTTTTACGCCGGGCTATATCCCGGTTAATAGAAATAAAATCAAATAATCCCATATCACCCCAGAAATTTAACGATTTTTGCCGCCATCTCAGCGGAATCGAACGGTTTCAACATATAATCGTCCGCCTTGCAAAGTTTAACCTTCTCCACAACGCAATCGGAACTGGCAGTAACCAGGATAACAGGTATCCCCCTAAGACCCTCGTCAGCCTTCATCTGAATGCATACCTCTGTTCCTTCCATAACAGGAAGGCGCAGGTCCAACAATACCAAGTCGGGTTTCTTCTCTCTGATCAGCTCTAAGCCTTCTTTGCCGTTTACCGCCACATAAACCTCATAGCCCATCTTTTTCAGCCTGAAAACCTCAACCTTCAACACATCAGGCTCATCATCCACAACCACGATTTTTTTCGCCATTGTTCCCTTCTCAAGACCCGGTCTTGATCACAAAAGATAATTCAGCCACTTTTCCAACAGCTTTATATCAAAAGGCTTGCCGATCATCGGCAAGGCTTCCTTTTTAATATACTCTTTTATACGGTCGATTTTTACCTCGTATCCGGAGATTATCAAAAGCGGGATATCCTTGGTCCTTACACTGCCTTTAAGCCTGCCGATCACCTCGTAACCGCTCATCCTGGGCATCTTAATATCGAGTATTATCAGGTCCGGCGGCTGGGCTTCTATCAGGGCCAAAGCCTCTTCGCCTCCGGCAGCCTCGGTGATATTGCTATAACCGAACTTCTCCAGTATCTTGCGCAATGTGCTCAAAACCTCGGGTTCATCATCCACCAGCATTATCCTGCTTCTTGATCTTTCCTCCTGCGTATTAACCACGGATCTATACGCCTTATCCAGCAACTCCTCCACGGTTTTAGCCTCATCCGGAAAAACAACGTAGCTGCTGGAAAATTGCGCCTTTAACTCTTCATCTATCTTAAAAATAGTTTCTTTAACTGCCGCGCGCAGCCTTAACTTAAGCCCCTGGGCTTCCAGCCTGGGAATAAGGCTGGACACAAACAGTTCATTCTCTACCCTGCGGATCACCAGATCAGAAACGCCTATCTGGCCTTTTAAAGATTCCTGGATCTCCCGGCAAATAGCCTCTGTTTTATCCGAACCTGCCCGGATTTTGATCTGCCCGTAATTATCCCACCGCAAAACGAATAAACCGAAAACAAAATACGCTTTTTCTATCGCGTCTTTGCCCTGCTTTATGCTCTCCTCCAATATCTTTTCTATGCCGTACCTGGGGAGCGTAAAAATAAATTTGGTTCCGGCGCCGACCGCGCTTTCAACATAAATGGCCCCGCCATGCTTTTCAATGATCTCCTTGGATATAGCCAAACCCAGCCCTGTGCCGCCTTTCCTTTCTTTAACATCTCCCAACTGCTCGAAGCTCTGAAAAAGCCGGGGAATATCTTCCTGCTTAACCCCGGGCCCGGTATCTTCCACTGTAACGCATACGGCGTTCCCTTTCTTTGTGGTAGCCAAAATGATGCTTCCTTTTTCAGTGAATTTAATGGCGTTATTCACCAGGTTGGTTATGACCTGGATGATCTTGTCGCGGTCAAACCTGAATACAGGCAGGTTCTCGTCAAGTTTGATCACCAGGTCCAGCCCCTTGGCTTTTATCAGGGCGGTCATTGTCCTCTCGATCTCCAGGGCCACTTCATTGATATCGTTGTCCTGGAAATTGAACTGGGCCTTGCCTGCATCCAGCTTCTGGAAATCAAGGACATCGTTTATCAGGCGGGCCAAACGGTCCACATTCCTCTTAGCCGTATCCAGAAAATCTTTTTGCTCAAGGTTAAGCTCTCCGGCCGATCCGTCCAGTACAATATTTATGCCCTCCTTGATCGCGGTCAGCGGGGTCCTTAACTCGTGGGAAACGATAGAGGTGAATTTTGATTTTGTTTCCATTGCCTCTTTAAGCCTTGCCTCCGCTTTCTTGCGCCCGGTAATATCCCGGATGGATTCAATAGCGCCGATAAAATGCCCCATATCGTCAAAAAGAGGAGCGGCCACTACCCAGAGATATGCGCCTTTTCCCTGGTAAAAGCCGGGGATGAACGTTTCCGCAAACAGATTATTCCCTTTTTTCTCTATAAAATCGTATTTCTTGCTTAATTTCGAATTATGCTGGAAGACAAAATCGATCATTACCGGCCGCGCCTGCCCGTAAAAAGGCACGGCATAGGCGTAATCGCCTTTGCCGATCATATCCTTCTTGGATACCCCGGTCATATCCTCTAAAGCCCGGTTCCAGGCAATCACCTTTTTTTCCTGGTCTATAACAAAGGTGGCGTCAGGCAGGAATTCGATTATATCCAGGAGCTTGCGGTTGCTCGACTGAAGCCCTTCTTCGGCCCTTTTACGGCTGGTTATCTCCTGGAGCAAAACGCGGTTAAGCCTGCCCAGTTCCGCGGTCTTCTGTTGTTCTATAGCCACTAATTTCTGCTCTTTTTCTATGGCCAATCTCAGATCATCGCTCATCTTGTTGAACAGCCCGATCAACCTGCCGATCTCATCCTCCTTCTTGGGAATTATCTTATGGCTGAAATCACCGTGGGCTACCAGGTTCATCCCTTTTCCCAGGTCTTTGATCGGCCGGATTATTGCCTGCAGCAGAAAGAAAAAAGTCAGGATTATGATGACCATTAGCCCGAACAGGGAAAGATAGATATTGCGTTTCCAGGTAGCCTTTTCCTCTGCGAGCTTATCCTTCCAATCCAGGACTATTCTCAAGACCCCGAGAACTTTTTTATCCCGGCCATGGCAGCCAAAACAGTTTTTTTCATTAAAAATCGGTATGCTCTTGGCAAAGACGCTCTCTCCTGTTTTCTTGCGTATCTCCACTCCCTGGATCTCTTCGCCCCTTAAAAGCCTGTCCAGATACTTAACCTGGGGCTTTTCGCCGATCCGGCTCTTATCCGTGCTTCTTTTAATGACCCCCAGATAATCCGTCAAATGGATGTCATTGACCTCTTTTAAATTACGGTAATTGTCGAATTGCAGTTGGATTATATCCTGGTCGCCGCCCAGCATAGGATGGCGCATCGCGGTCAGAATAACGTTCGAGAAGGTGCTTCCTTCGTTGACGCTGTGCGTCAGCATTATCCTGTTCTGGTTACTTATGTTCATCACGGTCATTATGCCCAGTATAGAGAATAATATGAAAAAGAGCATTATTATGCTGCGGGCGCTCAAGGAGTTATTTATATTTTTTATCACTGCTTCCTCCTTAAGAGCATTTTTACCCGCGCCAGCAGCTTATCGCTGTCAAAAGGTTTGGTCAGGTAATCGTCCGCCCCGGCGTCAAGGCCCTGCAGCTCGCTTTCCTTATCCTCCCTGGCGGTCAAAAGGATGACCGGGATCACCGCGGTCTCCAGTTTCGACCGTAAAGCCTTAACCTCTTCAAACCCGTTCATTTTGGGCATAGTAACGTCGCTAATGACCAGATCCGGCTTTTCCTTATTACAGAACGCCACTGCCTCCTGACCATCCCTGGCCTTGACCACCCGATAGCCCGCGTCGGTGAGCCTTTTTTCCAGGATCTTCAGTATATCTTCCTCATCGTCTACAATAAGTATCTTTATATCCTTGCCGGCCTGCGCCGACCTAAGGACAGCTTCTTCCTCCGAGGCGGCGCCGACTATGTTGAAGATCTCTTCCAGAGTAGTGATCCCCGCGGATACTTTCTCCAGGCCTGCTCTGGCCAAAGTCTTCAGGCCGCTCTTCTTTGCCTCCGACAGAATCTCGTCTTCCGCGAACCTCTGGGCGATCATCCCCCGTATCTTTTCGCTGATCCTGAATATCTCAAAAATCGCGGTCCTGCCCAGAAAACCGGTGAATCCGCAATAGCTGCAGCCCGAACCATGATAGAACTCCTTTATACCAAGCTGGTCTATATGGCTTTTAAATAGGCTTAACAAGTGCCCATCCGGTTGATATTTCTCTTTGCAATGCGGGCAGATCATCTTGACCAGCCTCTGGGCCACGACAAGGATCAACGCAGAAGATATCAGATACGGCTCCAGACCTATATCCACCAAACGGGTTATTGAGGCAACCGCGTTATTCGTATGCAGCGTGGATAATACCAGGTGCCCGGTCAAAGAAGCCTGGAAAGCCATTTCTGCTGTCTCCTTGTCCCTTATCTCGCCTATCAGGATAACATTCGGGTCCTGCCGCAGAATGCTCTTTAAGGCGTTGGCAAAAGTAAGATCCTTGACCGGATTTACCTGCATCTGGTTCAAGCCATCGATCAGATATTCTATGGGGTCTTCTATAGTAATTATATTATTTTTCTCTGTTTTAACGACATTAAGAGTGGCATAAAGAGTGGAAGTCTTGCCCGACCCTGTGGGCCCGGTGACCAGGATCAACCCTTGAGCGGCAGTGATCGCCTGTTTATAGATATCCAGATCCGGGCCTTGAAAACCCATACTTTCCAGCCCGGTTTTTGCCGCCTGAATATCCAACAACCTCATCTCGATCTTTTCCCCGTAAAAAGTAGGTATAGTCGAGACCCGCAGATCGACCTTCCTGCCGTTGACCGATATCTTAATCCTTCCATCCTGGGGCTTGCGGTTCTCCGCGGTATCCAACTGCGCCAGGACCTTCAAACGCGCGGCCAGCGAAGAATGCAGGCTGACCGGAAGGTCCATAATATTGCGCAGGTCGCCGTCTATCCTGTACCTGACCTTGACCGTCTTCTCCTGAGACTCGATATGGATATCGCTGGCCCTTTGTTTTACCGCGTCGCTCAAAATAAGGTTGCAAATCTTTACTGCCGGGACATCTTCGGATCTTTGCGCCCGCTCATCCAAAAAGAATTCAGACGCGTCTTCGGTAACGATCTCGACCTTATCCGCTCCCATGACATTCTTCAGGATGTCATAAATATTATCCTCCGCCTGATAATATTTCTTAATGTGATTGTTTATCTCGCTCTTGGCGGCCAGTAGCGGCTTTACGCTCATTCCCGTGTTCAACCTTATATCATCCAGGGCCATAATATCCTGGGGATCGCTCATCGCCAATACCAGCGCGTCACCCTCCTTGCGCAAGGGCAATATCCCGTAACGCATAGCCAGTTCATACGGGACCAGCCTGACAGCAGAAGGGTCTATTGTTTCCTTGCTCAACTGCGTAACAGGCATATTGAATATCTTGGATGAAGCGCTGACCAGCTGCTCCTCCGCGATAAAACCCATCTCCACTAATAATTCCTGAAGCGGCTTCTTAGCGCCGATGCGCTTGATCCTGGCGTCGTTAAGCTGTTCCGCCGTTATGAGCCCTTCCCTGATAAGCTCGTCGATCAAAACAGTCATATTGTTAGGTCCTTGGTTTATCCAACAGCGCCTTAATGGCAGCCATCAGGGCTTGGGGGTCATAAGGTTTTTCGATATAGGCATCAGCCCCGTCGCTAAGGACCTTCTTCTTGTATTCCGGGTCCGTCACTCCGGTAAGCACAATGACCGGGATGTATCTGACCTGATTGGATAATCTAATGTTCTTTAAGACCGCCTGTCCACCGCCCGCGGGCAGCATCAGATCCAGGATGATCAAATCAGGCGGGGTTTTATGGATCATTGCTATACCCTGATAAGCGTCCTGAGCCGCCATTACCTCAAAGCCCTCCTGGGCCAACCTTTTATGCAATACCTTCACAACATCCAGGTCGTCCTCAATGATCATTATATTGCGCATCTCTATTTGATCCTTTTTTTAAAAGCAAACAAAAAGGGAACGGATCGTTTAAAAGCGTTCCGTTCCCTCAAAAATCCCGCGTTTCTCATAAATACCACCGTGGCTTGCGCTATTTTTCGCAGGGTATATTGACCGGCACATTCCAGATATCCCTGGCGTATTCCTGTATCGTCCGGTCGCTGGAGAACCTGCCGCACTTGGCGACGTTGAAGATCGACTTCTCCAGCCACAGCCGTTTATTGCGGTAAAGCTCGCTGACCTTGTCCTGCGCCTGGCAATACGGATCGAAATCGGCGCAGAGGAAATAACGGTCGTAATAAAGCAGGCTTTCCACTATCGGGACGAACAACCCGTAATTGACGTGCGAAAAAAAGTTGCTCTGGATAAGACGGATGATCTCTTTAAGCACGGGCGAACGGTCGATATATTCCTGCGGATTGTACCCCCTGGCCTGCAGTTTGCCGACCTCTTCCACGTTAAGTCCGAAGGTGAATATATTATCCTCGCCCACTGCCTCGGCTATCTCGATATTCGCCCCGTCCAGCGTGCCGATGGTCAACGCCCCATTCATCATAAATTTCATACAGCCGGTCCCCGACGCCTCTGTCCCGGCGGTGGATATCTGTTCGGAAAGATCGGATGCCGGGAATATTTTCTCAGCCAGGGATACCCGGTAATTCTCCAGAAAGACCACTTTTATCCGGTCATTGACGGTCTTGTCCTGATTGATCACCTCGGCCACGCTGCTGATGAATTTAATGATCATCTTCGCCATATAATAACCGGGGGCTGCCTTGCCTCCCAGGATGAATGTCCTGGGCACGATATCCGCGTTAGGATCGTTCTTTATCTTAAGGTACTGCGAGATAATAAACAAGGCGAAAAGAAGCTGGCGTTTATATTCATGGATCCTTTTCACCTGGACATCGAACATAGATTCGGTATTTACCGCTATTCCGGTGGTCTTGTGGATATAATCCGCCAGGAAATGCTTGTTCTCCAGCTTGACCTCGTCCCACTTGTTCCGAAAGGCCTGTTCCATCTTGAAAGGAAGGAGCTTCTCAAGTTGGCACAGGTCCACTGTCCATTTCTCGCCGATAACCTCCGAGATCAGCGAAGAAAGACTGGGATTGGCCTTCTGCAGCCATCTCCTCTGGGTGACGCCGTTGGTCTTGTTATTGAATTTTTCCGGGGATATCTCGTAGAAATCCTTAAAAAGATGCTCTTTCAAAAGTGTGGAATGCAGGCTGGAGACGCCGTTGACCGAATGCGACCCGATCAACGACAAATAGGCCATGCGGATCTTCTTGGGATCGCCTTCCTCGATTATCGACATCCTGCGCAGCCGGTCGGTATCCCCGGGGAATTTTATCGCCACATCCCGAAGAAAACGCATATTTATCTCATAGATCAACTGCATGTGCCGGGGGAGCAGTTCCTCGAACATCGGCACGCGCCAACTCTCCAGCGCCTCAGGCATAACCGTATGATTGGTATAAGCGAAAGTCTTTACGGTGATATCCCAGGCGGTTTCCCATTCCATGTTCTCCTCATCGAGCAGTATGCGCATCAGCTCGACGATGGCCAGCGAAGGATGGGTGTCGTTCAACTGGATGCACACTTTATCCGGCAAATGAACGAGGTCTTTATTTTCCGTCTTGAACCTGCGGATTATATCCGCGATCGACGCGGCGGTGAAAAAATATTCCTGTTTTAAACGCAGCTTCCTGCCCTGGCTTACCGCGTCATTGGGGTAAAGGACCTTGGAGATGTTCTCCGAGAGCATTTTATTGTAAACCGCGTGCTCATAATCGCCGTCGTTGAAATATTTAAGGTCGAATTCCTCGGTGCTGCGCGCCGACCACAGCCTTAAGGTGTTGACGATATCGGTCTTATAACCCGGGACAGGGATATCATAAGGCATAGCCAGGACGTCCTCGGTATCCGCCCATTTTGCCCTCAACCTTCCCTTGGAGTCGGTGAACATATAGGTATGGCCGTAAAAGCGGATCTTAACCATGTATTCGGGGCGGGCAAACTCCCAGGGATTACCCCTGTTCAACCACTCGTCGGGAAATTCCACCTGATGGCCGTTGATTATCCTCTGATTGAATATCCCGTATTCATATCTTATGCCGTAACCGTGCGCCGGTATGCCCAGCGTCGCCATAGAATCCAGGAAACAGGCGGCAAGCCTTCCCAGACCGCCGTTGCCCAGTCCGGCGTCGCTCTCGCAGTCGCGGATATCCTCGATATCAAATCCCAGGGCCTCCATGCATTCCTTAACCTGATCGATGATCCCGAGGTTCAGCATGTTATTGCCTAAAAGCCTGCCGATCAGGAATTCCATTGATAAATAATAAACCCGTTTCACGTTCTCGGTATGATAGCGCTGCTGGGTATTGATCCAGCGCTCGATCAGCCTGTCGCGTATGGCTATGGCCAGGGCGGTGAAATTGTCGTTCAGGGTGGCGTTGTATTTATCCTTGCCCAGGGAATACTCGCGCTTGGAAAAAAAAGAACGCTCGATCCCCGCCTTAGTCATGTCTTTATGGACGTTCACCCATTTCGGTTCGATCTTTTTCGCGGCCATACTATCCTTTCATCAGATATTTACAGGATCAACATCGCGTCGCCGTAACTGTAGAACCGGAATTTATCCTCGACGGCTTTCCGGTACGCCCTCTTGGCCAGCTCTTCTCCGGCGAACGCGCAAACCAGCATAAAGAGCGTGGTTTTGGGAAGATGAAAATTGGTCAATAACCGGTCGACCATCCGGAACTTATACCCCGGATAAATAAACAGGCTGGTATCGCCCTGCGCCATCCCCTGCCCGGCGTAAGTCTCCAGGGCGCGGCAGCTGGTAGTCCCCACAGCGCAGATACGCCCGTTATTCTTCCGGCACTTGTCCAAAAGGACAAGAGTCTCATCCGGAATGCTGAAATGCTCCGTGGACATCGGATGTTGCGTGATATCCTCGCATTTCACGGGTTTAAAAGTTGCGTGCCCGACGTGCAGGGTAACGTATCCCAGTTCAACCCCTCCCGCCTTGATCTTATCCAGAAGCCCTTCGGTGAAATGCAGCCCCGCCGTAGGCGAAGCGACCGATCCTTTTTTGCTGGCGTAAACAGTCTGATAATAAAGCTTATCCAGCTCTTCCGGCTCCCGTTTAATATACGGAGGCAGAGGTATAACACCTAAATTATATACCTGTTCTTCATCGCAATCAAGGAATGTCACTTCATTCCTGCCGCTTATCGAACAGAAGATATCCTTATTCTTGAATACTATCTTTTCCCCAAGCTTCAGCCTGCCGGGCTTGAGCAACGCCTCAAATGTAAGCCCGGATTTACGGCTTAAAAGGAACACCTCAACCTTGCCGCCGCTGAGCCTGTGGCCTTTCAAACGGCAGGTAAGGACTTTGGTATTGTTCAGCGCCAGCAGGTCGTTCTTAGCCAGAAAATCCGCTATCCTGGAGAATCTGAATTCCCGGATACTTTCGTCTGCACGGTCAACGACCATTAACCGGCAGCTTGCCCGGTCTTCCAAAGGATACTGGGCAATAAGCTCCTTCGGCAGTTCATAATCAAAATCCGCCAATTTCATTTAAATAAGCGCCTTTGCTGTAATAACATTATACCACAACACTTTGCTTCAATTTAACTAAATTACCCCGGGCTCAAGCTGGTCAACGATACAATTTCGGAATCCGGATAATAAAACCCCAGTATATCGCGGTAAAGCCCGCCAAGCTTTGCCTGAAAATACGCCCCCCACTGGCACAAACCGACCCCATGGCCCCAGCCCAGGCCTGAGAATTCCAAACCGCCAAAGCCCGGCTTCACCGTAAAATTGGCGCTGCGGATAATATCCGGCCCGATAATATTGCGGAAATCCTTCGCTTGCATCTTGATCCCTGCGGCATCGGTATCAACCTGCAGGTCAATAGCCCGGTTCGAACGGTCCCGCTGCAGGACGCGGATGGATTTCACCCGGTTTATTTTATATCCTGCCTTGACCAGGCTATCTCTGATGCCGGCCTTATTCAAACCCGCGCGCCAGCTAAAATGCGGGGAATCCCCGCAATAATAACAGGCTACGCCTTTTAATGGCGGGATATTTATATCCCATAAAAGAGAAGCGTCCTCTGTGTGCCCGGCGCAGGTAGAATGATAAAATGCCGGAAATATCTTCCCTTTGTAAACCAGCACCTCGTTCTTGGTCTGGTCTACCGCGTCATTTATGCGGTAGCGCTCAGCTTGCTTCCCGCCGTAGACCTGAGAATAGACATCGCTGGTCACATCAAAATCCTTGTTCTTATTCTGTTCGATCTGATAAAGGGCGAATGTCCTGAAAACAATCGCCTGCGCCTTTAATGCCTCCGCCGGCCAGTAATGCGACACCTCCCTGACCGCTATGCCTTTGACATAATCCTCCAAACCCAGATAATTAACGGCGCTGAGCCCTAAACTGCTCTTGCGGATTATCCGGACCCCCCCTCGGTATCTCCGGTTATTTATCAAGATCTCAGCGCTGCCCCCGGGTTTTATAAATACGGAATCCGTGTTGATATTTTCACCCGGCCAGACAAGCCCGGATTTTCCGGCGAACACCGCGGCATCAAGGTCCTGTCCGGCGAACAATCTTTTACCGCTGTTGACGTCAAAAACCTCATATCCGCCAACGGCCTTTATCTTCAACTCCGGGGCGCTGCTAACAATCCGCACCCGTATCTCATTAGAAGATTGGCACCGCGCGCAGGATGGAGCGGCGAATTGCCAGGCCAGAATCGCGGCTGTAATAATTTGTGCTAATAATAGGCGTTTTACCGGCGGGGCCATAACCAGAAGATTATTGAGACTATAACGCTGATCAATATTGAGGTGGAAAGCGGGAAATAAAGAGTAAAATTCTTTTTCTGGACCAGTATATCTCCGGGAAGTTTGCCTAAAAACGGGATGCGCTGCATAAAAGCAAGCGACACCCCCAAGCCAACCAGGATGATCCCGAAAATTATTAAAACCTTGCCCAATCCCTGCATCTCATTCCCCCGCTTAACGCTCCAAGACCCGGTCTTGCATCTCATTGACCAGCAGCGTGTTGCAAGACCGGGTCTTAAAACAGTTCCTCTTGTTTTTCTTTAGTATAAGTTATTCCGAGATGTTCGTAGGCGAGTTTGGTGGCCAGCCTTCCCCGGGCAGTGCGCTTCAAATACCCTGCCTTGAGCAGATAAGGCTCGACCGTGTCGGCGATAGTATCCACTTCTTCGTTCAATGAGGCAGCCAGAGACTCTATGCCCACCGGGCCTCCGTCAAAAGAACTGATCACAAGCTTAAGCACCTTGCGGTCCATATCGTCAAGGCCGGATCTGTCTATTCTCAAATCATCCAGGCTTTTGGCGGCTATCGCCTGATCGATCTTGTCTTTATTCGCCACCTGGACGTAATCGCGCACCCGGCGTAAAAGCCGGTTAGCCACACGGGGAGTGCCGCGCGCCCTGCGGCTTATCTCCAGGGCGGCTTCCTGGTCGATCCTGATATTCAACAGCTTGGCCGAACGGCTGACGATCTCAGCCAGGTCCACCACATCGTAGAAATCAAGGTGATGAAAGATCCCGAACCTGCTCCTTAAAGGGGAGGATAAAAGCCCTGACCGGGTCGTCGCTCCCACCAGGGTAAAAGGCTTGAGATGGAATTTTATGGTCTTGGCGTACGGGCCTTTATCGATGATGAAATCTATCTCTGAGTTCTCCATCGCCGGATAAAGGAATTCCTCCACCACCTTGGAAAGCCGGTGTATTTCGTCGATGAACAGGATATCCCCTTTTTCCAGATTGGTCAGGATGCCGATCAGGTCTCCCGCTCTTTCTATAGCCGGGCCGCTGGTGGCGGTGATCTTGGAATGCATCTCGTGGGCGATGATATGCGAAAGGCAGGTCTTTCCCAGGCCCGGAGGACCGGATAAAAGCACATGCTCAAGCGGCTCTTTCCTTTGTTTGGCCGCGGCCAGGCAGACCTTGAGGTTATCGACGATCTCTTTCTGGCCGATGAACTCGCCCAGCTTTGTGGGGCGCAGAGATATAATTAAAACAGTATCCTCTTCCGTCTCCTGGTTCTCGCGCAAAAGGAACGCCGGGACAGCCTCAGGATCAGGCCCCAGATAATTGAACTTGGCGCTGTCCGGCCTAATTGCTCTGGCTTTCGGTTCTCTGGTCATAAGGTATGATATTGTTCTGGTTCCGGGCTATCTCTATTTCGCCGAAGGCCTCGCACTGCAGGGCGCGGATCTCCCTGAGCTTGACCAATTCCAGTATGGATAGGAATGTGACGATTATCTCTATCTTTGTCTTGGCCTGGGTGAATAATTCCGAAAGCTTCACGGAGTTCTTCAATAACAGCAGATGAAGTATCTGATGGATCTTGTCTTCAATGCTGTATTCGTCCTTGATCACGTTGTAAAAAATATCTTTAGGAGTTTCTTCAAGAGCCTGGGAAAACGCGGTGATCAAATCAAAAATGCTTGCTTCGAAATACACCGGCGCGGTCTCCGGCAGGTCTTTCTCCTGAAGTTTCGGCCTTTTGAATATATCCTGCTGTTTTATCTCGCGCTGCCTTAATTCCTGGGCGATCTCTTTGAAACGCTCGTATTCCAACAGCTGTTTGACCAGCTCATCCCGAGGATCGACCGCATCATCCTGCGCCTCTTCGGATTCAACCGCCGGCAAAAGCATTTTGGACTTAATCTGCATAAGCGTGGCGGCCATAACCAGAAATTCGCCGGCGATGTTCAGGTCCAGGCACTTCATCAGCTCAAGGTAAGACAAATACTGCTCGGTGACCTTGGCGATCGGGATATCATAGATATTCAAATGGTCGCGCTTGACCAGGTACAAAAGAAGGTCAAGCGGGCCTTCAAAGAGCTCCAGTTTTATTTTATAGTTCATATGCCTAAAGCCGTCCTTACCTGGCGCATTGTTTCCTCGGCGGTCTTTGCCGCACGCCTGTTCCCGTCGGCCAGTATATCGGTTAATTTCGTTTTATCGCGCAGCAATTCCTGCCGTTTGGCGTAAAAAGGCGCCAGGTATTCCGTCAACTTTGACGCCAGGTTCTTTTTGCAATCCGTGCAGCCCTTTGACGCGTTAACGCACCAATCTTTCACCTCATCCATGGCCCCCGGAAAAAATGTGGAATAATACGAGAAGACATTGCAGATATCCGGATGGCCTTTATCCGAAAGCTTTATCCTTTTCGGATCGGTGATCATAGTCTGGACCTTTTTCTTTATGGTCTCCTGCGTATCCGAAAGGTTTATCGTATTGTTATAGCTTTTGCTCATCTTCCTTCCATCCAGACCCAACAGCCTGGGTGTTTGGGTAAGTATGGCGTCGGGATAAGGCAATACCTCTTTGTGATAAAGGCCGTTGAACCGGCGGCTGATCTCCCGGGTAAGCTCCAAATGCGGGAGCTGATCCTCTCCGACCGGGACTTTATCCGCTTTATATACCAGGATATCCGCGGCCTGGAGCACCGGATACCCAAGGAAACCGTAAGTATGCAGGTCGCGGGTCTGGATCTGGCGCAGTTGCTCTTTATAGGTCGGGCATCTTTCCAGCCAGCCCAAAGGCGTAAAGCAGGAAAATATCATAAAAAGGTCCAGATGCTGGTGGACCTGGGATTGGACAAAAATGGTGGATTTTTCCGGGGAGATGCCGAAGCTCAGCCAATCGACGAGATTATCCAGGGTATACTCGGATAAAACTTTCGGATCCTCATATTCGCCCATCAGCGCGTGCCAATCGGCAACCATAAAGAAACAATCGTATTCCTGCTGCAGCTTTATCCAGTTTTCCAGGGTGCCGACCAAATGGCCCAAATGAAGTTTGCCGGTGGGACGCATCCCGCTGAGGATTCTTTTTTTCTGATGCGACATATTTCGGTATTATTCCAGTGTCCGGGCGATCTTCTGTATCTGATAGGCCTCGATCATATCGCCAACCATCACGTCGGGATAACCCTTGATCGCCAGCCCGCACTCAAAACCCTCTTCGACTTCCTTGACATCGTCTTTGAAACGCTTTAAGGAAGCCAACTCCGCGTTATCCAGGACAACCGCGCCGTTGCGGTTAAGGGTTATCGCCGCGTTACGCGGGATCTTGCCTTTTTGGACAAAACAACCGGCGATGGTCCCGGAAGTGGAAAGCTTGAATACCTTGCGCACCTCGACCTTGCCCAGGAATATCCTTTTCAATTTCGGGGCAAGCATCCCCTCGAGGGCGGCCTTTATATCATTAACCAACTCATATATGACATTGTAAACCCGGACATCCTGGCCTTCTTTGTCTATCAGGGACTTGGCCAGATCATCCGGGGTAACGTTAAAGCCCAGGATCAAAGCGCCGGAAGCCAGAGCCAGGATCACGTCCGACGAGTTGATGCTGCCGGCTCCGTCATGTATTATATTAAGCTTTACCTCCGGAGAATTTATCTTGTTCAGGGCTTCTTTTATAGCCTCTACCGACCCCTGGGCGTCAGCCTTGATGATAATATTCAATTCTTTGATCTTGCCTTCTTTGATCTGGGAATACAGGTCTTCCAACCCCAGCCTTTTCACCGGGGTCATCTGCCTTTGTTTTTCCTTTTCCTGGCGTTTAAGCGCCAGTTCCTTGGCGGTTTTCTCGTCTTCGATCACAAAGAACTGTTCGCCGGCCTCGGGGATGCCGGTAATGCCTAAAACCTCCACCGGCGTGGACGGGCCAGCCTGGGTCAAAGGCCGGCCGTGATCGTCGAACATCGCCCGGATCTTTCCGTAAAAACCGCCTACGATTATATTCTCATTAAGATGGACTGTGCCTGCCTGGATCAAAAGCGTGGCTACCGGTCCTTTGCTTTTTACCATCTTCGCTTCCAGAACAACGCCTTTACCCTGCCGGTGGGGGTTCGCCTTTAACTCCAGCATCTCCGCCTCCAGGATAATCATTTCCAGCAGCGTATCTATCCCCTGGCCGGTCTTGGCCGATACCGGGACGGTTATGGTCTTGCCGCCCCAGTCTTCCGCCATAAGCCCTACTGCCGATAATTGTTTTTTCACCTTATCCGGATCAGCCTGCGGCTTATCGATCTTGTTCAAAGCCACAATTATCGAAACTCCGGCTGCCTTGGCATGATCGATGGCCTCCTGGGTCTGGGGCATTATCCCGTCGTCCGCGGCGACCACCAGGACCACGATATCAGTGACCTTTGCTCCCCTGGCGCGCATAGCGGTGAACGCCTCATGCCCCGGGGTATCCAGAAAAGTTATATTGCCTTTCGGCAGGCTGACCTTGTACGCCCCGATATGCTGGGTAATCCCTCCGTGCTCGGATTCAGCCACCTTACTGTTGCGGATGGCGTCGAGTATAGACGTCTTTCCGTGGTCAACATGCCCCATTATGGTTACTATAGCGCAGCGGTGCTTAAGGGTTTCGGGCAGGTCAGGCTTGTTATGGCCGATCAACGCGGTCTCTTCCTGGCCCAACGCCTCTTTGATCTTAAATCCGTATTTTTCGCAGACTTTCTCCACTACTTCTTTAGCCAGGTTCTGATTGATCCCGGCCATTACCCGCATACCCATAAGCGTCTTTATCAATACCGAAGGCTTTTCCTGAAGTTTAACGCTGAGGTCCTTTACCGATATAGGCAGTTCCATTTCCAGGTCTTTAAGAACAGGCTGTATTGCCTGAGGCTGCGCGGGGATCTCCGGCTTAGCTTCGACGACCGGCGCCGCCGGCTTACTTACTTCTTCTTTATGATGCGCTGCCGGATGTGCGGCGGTATGCTCTGCCTTATGATGCGCATGAACAGGCGCGGACTCGGATCTCGGCTGAGGCTTGGCCTCTGCCGGATGATGCGCTTTTGGATGCTCCGCATGATGGGCGACATGCGCTTTTAATTCATGCGTATCATGCGTTTTTTTCTCCGGCTCAACAGTGGCAGCCTTAGCCGCGTGCTTAATAGGTTCTTTTTTCTTGCTAACCGCGGGTTTGTGCAACGGCTTAAGCGTTTCTTTGGCCTTTTCCGGAGCATGCCCTGCGGCCTTTACCGCAGGTCTGGCCTTGGCCGGCTTGTGCTCTACTTTTGCCGCAGGCTTGGCTTTAATCTCTTTGGCCTTTTTGACCGTTGTCTTGGCTTTTTCTTTTTTTAATTTATCCATTTATCCGCTTTCTAAAATAAACAGCTGGTCTATTATTTAAGAAGCTTCTTGGCTTCCTTGATCATCTTCTCGGCTTTTTTCTCGCCTATTCCTTTTACCTGGGTAAGGTCTTTTACTTCAGCCTTGGCGATATCTGCCAGGGACTTGAAACCCGCCTCTTTAAGCAACTCCCGGGTCTTTTCTCCCACGCCGGATAATTCCTCTAAAGAAGGGGCTTTATCCGTTCCCTTTTCTTCCTTGTCTGACTCAGCCTTGACTGCAACGGCCTCCGCTGCGGCCGCTTCTTTATTCCTGGCGTCTTGCGCCGCTGCCGCTGCCTCCAAAGAAGCTTTAGTCCGCACATCCAGCTCCCAACCCACCAGTTTCGAGGCGAGCCGGACATTCTGCCCGTGTTTTCCGATAGCCAGAGAAAGCTGATCGTCAGCCACGGTTATTTCGACGCGCTTGGTCTCTTTATCCAGCTTCATCTCGCCCACTTCAGCGGGCAAAAGAGCGGCCTTGATATATTCCCGGATGTCTTCGCTGTAACGGACAATATCGATCTTCTCGCCGGAAAGCTCGTTGACTATATTCTTGACCCGGCCTCCGCGCATACCCACGCAGGCGCCGACCGAATCCACCTTATCGTCCTTGGACCAGACAGCTATCTTGGTCCTTTCCCCTGCCTGGCGCGAGATAGCTTTGATCTCGACGATCCCCTCGTATATCTCCGGGACCTCCAGCTCAAAAAGCTTTTTCACGAAATTCGGGTGTTTGCGCGATAATATTATCTGCGGGCCGCGGTTCTCTTTCTTGACCTCCGCGACAAAAGCGCGGATACGCTGTCCCTGCTTGAATTCCTCTTTCGGCGACTGCTCGCTCTTTAAGAGAAGGCCTTCGGCCTTGCCTAAAAGGTCGATCACGATATTGCCTTTCTCAAAACGGTAAACCGTGCCGCTGATGATCTCCCCGACCTTGCCCTGGAATTCCCCATAGACAACGTCCTTCTCCGCTTCGCGGATCTTCTGAATGATCACCTGGCGCGCCGCGCTCGCGGCAATCCTTCCGAAATCCTTAAGGGTGATCTCTTCGGTATTCTTGAACACGCGGATCTCCCCGGAAACAGGTTCCAGGACCACCTTAAGCTCTTCATTAAGCTTCACGTCTACATTACGGCGCACCGCACTCAAAAGGGCCGTTTCCACAGCCACGATCAAAACTTCTTTTTTTATCCCTTTTTCACGTTCAATCTGCTCTATTATAGCGATCAATTCTTTACTCATTTAATTTCCTCATCTCTTGCAAATCCGGGCCTTAGAACTCCTTGTCCGTAAACAAGTTGCAAGACCCGGTCTCGGTTTATTCAAGGATACGCCTGGCTTTGTTAATTTTAGCCAGGGGTATCCGGACAGCCTCTTCTTTTACCGTCAGGATATCCACTGCTTCAGGATCAGCCTGGCGCACAACCCCATCGTGCTCTATTTTACCATTAACCGGCTCAGATAGAAAGAACTTTACTTTTTTATTTACAACCCGGCAAAAATCCGCTGTTGTACGCAAAACCCGGTCCAAACCCGGAGAACTCACCTCCAGGACAAAGCTCTCTTTTATCAGATCGCCCTCTTCCAGGATCCTTCCTAACGCCCGGTTGGCCTCGGCGCATTCATCCATATTTATCCCGCCTTCAGGCTTATCCGCGAAGACGCGCAAAGCCAGTTTCGGGCCTTCATAGCGGCAGATCAATTCCACCAGATCAAATCCAAGGGACTCCAGCCTTTCCCGGATAATTTTTTCCAGATCAGCCGCTATCTCAAGCTTGCCCAATTATTCCACCCCAAAAAGCTTGAGGATGTTTTCCGGTGTATCGATAATCTTATCCTGGCCCCTGCGGTCCTTCAATTCGACCATCCCTTTTTTCACGAATTCTTTTCCGACAATGATCTGCTTCGGTATGCCCACCAGGTCAGCGTCCTTGAATTTCACGCCTGCCCGCTCATCGCGGTCATCCAGGAGCACGCTTTTTCCCTTGCTGCCCAGCGCATCGTAAAGCTTGCGGGCCTGGTTCAGTATATTCTCGTCGGTAACATCCAAAGGCGCCACTATGATATCATACGGGGTTACTTCATCCGGCCAGATGATCCCGTTCTGATCATGATTCTGCTCGATTATCGTGGAGATCAGCCGCGAAACGCCGATCCCGTAGCAGCCCATGATCAAAGGATTAAGGCTGCCCTTGGCGTCCAGAAAATTCGCGCCCAATGCCGCGCTGTATTTGGTCCCTAATTTAAAAATATGGCCGACCTCGATAGTATTCACTCTTTCGGATTTCGCTTTGCATTTCGGGCAGGCGTCCGCTGCGCCTTCTTTATAAGGGAACGCGGTTTTACAATCCGGGCAGACAAAGACCAGGTCCTCGCCGCAGGATGCCGGAACCATGAACTCATGCGAGACATTGCCTCCCATCACCCCGGAATCCGCTTCCACCGCCAGGCAATCAAGCCCGCAGCTTTTGAAAATATTCTTGTAAGCGCTAAACATCGCCTGATAACTTTTTTCCAGGCCATCCTCGTCCTGGTCAAAGCTGTACGCGTCTTTCATAATGAACTCGCAGGCCCTAACCAGGCCGAATCGCGGCCGCAGCTCATCCCGGAACTTTGTCTGTATCTGATAAAGCGTGAGCGGCAATTGCTTATAGCTGGAGATATGGTTCTTAGCCAGGTCGGTAATGATCTCCTCGTGCGTGGGGCCAAGGCAGACATTCCGTCCCCTGCGGTCGGTAAACCGGATCATTACCTCGCCTATAGTCTTATCCCTTCCTGTCTTGACCCACAGGTCCAACGGCTGAAGCGCGGGCAAAAGCAATTCATTAGCGCCGGCGGCGTTCATTTCCCGGCGGATTATCCCCTCTATATTCTTAAGCACCTTAAGCCCCAGGGGAAGATAAGAATATGCCCCGGCCATAAGCATGCGGGCAAGCCCGGCCCTTAGCATCAACTGATGGCTGACTGATTCCGCTTCCTGCGGCGCCTCTTTTAATGTCGGGATGAACGATCTTGACCAGTACATTATGATTACTCCCTGTTAAAATTTATTTATCTCGTCGAGCAGCGCGTCCACGCATTTTTTCGCCGGGATCTTGCGCATCGGCTTGCCCTTTTTAAAGAACAATCCGTCTTTCCTGCCGAAGGCGATGCCCAAGTCGGCGTGCTTCGCTTCTCCCGGCCCGTTGACCACGCAGCCCATCACCGCGACTGTAATTGGTTTGGCCGGAAGTTGCGGCGCAGAAGCGCGCACTTGGCCATCCAATCGGCAAAGGTGACCGCCGTATGCGAAAAGTTTCCGTTCCAGTTCCTTGACCATCCTTACCAGGTCCACCTCGCACCTGCCGCAGGTAGGACAGCTGATCACTTCCGGGCCGAACCTTCTCAAACCCAAAGACTCCAGCAACAACCTGGCTGACTTTACCTCTTCCTCGGGTTTATCGGTGAGGGATATCCTTATTGTATCACCGATCCCCTCCAATAGCAAAGCCCCGATAGCCACAGCCGACTTCAACAACCCCTTAGCGGCCAGACCGGTGGCAGTCACGCCCAGATGCAAAGGATAACCGCAGGCAGCAGATATCAAGCGATACGCCTTTATGGTATCAGCGGGGTTCTGGGCCTTTGCCGAGACGACGATATCCCGAAAACCGAACCCTTCCAACATGCCCAGATATTCCCTGGCGTATTTGGCCATCCTGGACGCCTGATCGCCAGAGCCGCCCACTGACCCGGAATTCAACCCCACGCGGATGGGGATGCCGGCTGACTTTGCCGCGCTGGCCACTGCCTTGATCTGTTCTTTCTTTCGGATATTGCCGGGATTAAGCCGTATCTTGTCCGCGCCGCTGTCTATCGCCGATAACGCCAGGCGCCAGTCAAAATGTATATCCGCCACCAAAGGTATATGTATATTTTTCTTTATCCGGCTGATCGCCAAGGCGTCATACCGGTCTTTTACCGCTACCCGGATAATCTCGCATCCCGCTTTTTCCAACCTTAGTATCTGCCTCACTGTGGCAGGGACATCGGCAGTCCTGGTTTTAGCCATAGACTGTATGGCCACCGGATTATTCCCGCCGATCCTGACATTGCCTATTTTTATTTCCCGGGTCTTTCTGCGCATCGCTTAGTATCCTATCTTATAAAGAATTTAGCCGCTTTATCGATAAAACCGAATTTTACCAGATCATTCACAAAGACCAAAGCCGCCAGCAGGATAATAAAGCTGAAACCCACCTGATTAAATATATTTTCGGATCTTTTGCTCAGGTATCTCCCGCGGGCCTTTTCCAATCCCAGCAACACCAGATGTCCGCCGTCCAAAGCCGGCAAAGGCAAAAGGTTGAATATCCCCAAGCTTATGCTCAATAACGCCATAAAATTCATCACCGCGACCACTCCCAGCTTAGCCACCTCCGAGGTCACAAAGAACATCCCCAAAGGCCCGGTCACCGAGTCTTTCATCGATATCTTCTGGGTGAGCATCAGCCAGAACGCCTTATAAGTCAATACGGTAAGCTCCCCGGTCTTCTCAACAGCCTTCGGCAAAGAGCGGAATAAGCCGTATCTTACCTTTATACTCTCGTCCATCTTGGGCTTTATGCCGATCAGGCCGACACTGCGTTTCTGGCCGAGGATATCGGAGAGCTCATTATTCTGTATCTTCACCTGGAACTTATACTCCTTGTCCTGCCGCAATACAGTCACCTCTATCGATTCCTGGGATTTCTGGGCCTGGATGCTCTTTTGCAGCTCTTCCCAGAGAGTGACCTTCGTACCTTCGACAGCGATGATCTTATCGCCTATTTGTATGCCTGCCTGCTGCGCGCCCATACCATCCAAAAGCCCTCCCACCTTGGCGGTAAGGCTGGGATATCCGGCTGCAAATATAACCCAGAAAAATAAGATGCCCAAAAGGTAGTTAAGCGCCGGCCCGGCGAATATTATCCAGAACCTGCGCGATACCGGCTTAGAAAGGTATTCATCGGCCTTGCCTTTATATTCGTCGAGATTATCCCCGGCCAGTTTGACGTATCCTCCCAAAGGTACGGCGCAGACCATATATTCGGTTTGTTTGCCTTTGTAAGACGCCAGCTTCGGCCCGAATCCCAGGGAAAAAGTCTCCACCCTCACCCCTGCCTTGCGGGCGGCTATAAAATGGCCGAACTCATGGACCATTACCAGGACACTCAATATCGCTATGAAAAGCATCAATGAAAACATACTATCCGGCCTTCCTTAATTTACCGGCTATCTCCAGGCTTATCCTCCTGGCCCAGTCCGAGCTATCCAGGATATCTTCAATACCGGGATCGCTTATGCCTTTATGCCGGGTAAGAACACGCCCCACAACCTCCGGAATAGAAATAAAATCCATCTTCCCTTTAAGAAACTCCTCCACCGCCGCCTCATTCGCCGCGTTCAATACGCAGGGATATGTCCCGGACTTGCGGGCCGCCTGATACGCCATCCTTAAACAAGGGAATCCCCGCGTATCCGGCTCGCTAAAATTCAAGCTCCCGGTCTTTATCAGGTCCAGTCCGGGCAGGCCGCTATTCAGCCTGTCGGGATATGAAAGCGCGTATTGGATAGGGATACGCATATCCGTTATCGACAACTGGGCCATGACCACGCCGTCAACGAACTCCACCATCGAATGGATTATCGATTCAGGATGAATTACTACTTTTATCTTATCCGCGCCAACCCCGAATAAAGCCATCGCCTCCAGGACCTCCAGTCCTTTATTCATCAGCGTCGCGGAGTCCACGGTTATCTTCCTGCCCATCTTCCACCGCGGATGGCTCAATGCCTGCTTCAGAGTGATCTTTTTCATCCGGCTGCGGTCAAACCCCAAAAACGGCCCGCCGGAAGCGGTCAGGTATATCCGCCGCAATTTGGCAATATCCCCGCCTTCCAGGCACTGCCATATCGCCGACTGCTCGCTGTCGATCGGGATGATCCGCACCCCGTACTTTTCCGCCCTTTTACGGACGATCCCCCCGGCCATAACCAGGGCTTCTTTATTGGCTGTAGCCACTTCTTTTTTATTGTCGATCGCCGACAATAACGGGCGCAGCGCAGCGGAACCGCTGATCGCCAAGACCACCATATCCACGTCCCGGGACTTACAGATATGCTCAACGCCCTGCGGGCCGCATAGAACTTTTACCCTGGTTCCAGCGACTTTACGCAGTTGGGCGGCCTTGCCGGGGTCATTAACGCAGACCTGTTGCGGCCGGAACTCCTTTATCTGGCGGACAAGGTCCGCGGTATTATTATTCACGCTTAAGGCCGCGGCCGAGAACTTATCCGGAAAAGCCCGGATAATATTCAAGGTATTGCGGCCTATGGAGCCGGTCGAGCCTAATACAGCTATCCTTTTCATCCGTCTAAAAATGTTTTAATACGATATTTATATAGAAGTAAAACACCGGGGCGGTAAAAAGCAGGCTGTCGATCAGATCCAGGACACCTCCCATTCCCGGGATCGTGCCCGCGGAATCCTTGACCTGGCAATCCCTTTTCATCAGCGACTCGGAAAGGTCTCCCAACTGTCCCAATATATTCAGGAACACCCCGATCAACAGCATATCCCAGTATGAAAAAGGCAGCATCGACTTACAGACCAACGCGCCCAGTATGCTGAAAACCATACCGCCGACCGCCCCTTCAACCGATTTCTTGGGGCTGATCCTGGGCATCAACGGCGTCCTGCCGAAACGAGAACCGACCAGGTATGCCCCGATATCCCCCAGCTTCGTTACCGCCAGGACAGTGACAAGCAGGCCTATGCCGTCGGGCAAAAGGCGGATCTTGATCAAAAAGCTCAAGAACCATGAAACATAAAGTATCCCGAAAAGAGTGGTGGAGATCCCCACTACCGCCCCGGAATTCTGGCGGCGCTTTAACTGCATTATGATCAGGAACAACAAAGCCAGGACAATGAACGACAACTCCCATTTCCTGGTAAGCTCGAAACGAAAGATGATCGAGAAAGGGATGATCGCGCCCATGCCGATACCGAAATACTTGTATATGCTTATACCCTTGTTCTCCAGCATGGTATAAAACTCATACAGGCCCAGGACAGTAAGGGTTATGATCACCGCGGTCAACATCCATTGGTTGAATATGGCCGCGGCTACCAGGCCCGCGAGAACTATGGAACTTATTATCCTCTTGATCAACATACAAACCCCGATCTTGGCTTGATCATCCGGTCATACAGAACCGAACTTCCTCTGCCGCTTGCGGTATTCCTCTATCGCCGCCTCCAGGTCCTTCCTGCGGAAATCCGGCCAGGATTTTTTGGTAAAATACATCTCCGCGTATGACAATTGCCACAGCAGGAAATTACTCAACCGGATCTCGCCGCTGGTGCGGACCAACAGGTCCGGATCCGGGATACCGCAGGTATAAAGATACTCCCCGAAATTATTCTCGTCGATATCTCCCAGCTCCGCCTTGCCCTTTTTAAAAGCCTCCGCGAATTTCTTTACCCCGTCCACGATCTCCTGCCGGGAACCGTAATTCAAGGCCAGGACCAGGGTCAGCCCGGTATTATCCCGGGTCTTCTCGGCCGCCTTAGCCATCTGGTCCAGGACCTTCTGCGGCAGCGGCTTTTGCTTTCCGATGACCTTGAACCGGATATTATCCTTATGCATCCGGTTCATCTCCTTGCTCAGGAAACTCTCGAAATAACGCATAAGCATGTCCACTTCGGGCTTTGGGCGCGACCAGTTCTCAGTGGAAAACGCGTACAGGGTCAGAAATCCCACGCCCAGGTCATTGCAGGCATTAACGATATCCTTGACCCGAAACGCCCCTTCGCGATGGCCAAGGACCCTGGGCAGCTTCCTGGCCTGCGCCCAGCGGCCATTGCCGTCCATTATGATCGCGATATGCCGCGGGATATCTCTTTCTTTAGTCATAGCAAAGTCTGATCCGGGCTGAACGTCCGTGATCGTTATTTATGCACCCGGTAATCTATATCGGGGAAAATGTTGTCGCTGTATTCTATTTCGCCGAGCCATTCCTCGTCTATAGAGTTGGATCTTATATCCTCATATAGGCGCGTGAACCGCAGCAGATGCTCTTTCGTCCTTTTGACCGCGTAGCTTATATGCGTGCCTGTGCCCAGGATAAAAGCCCAATCCGAGCTCTGAGCCAGAAGCAATTCCCGCAAGGCCTGGTTCAAAGCCCTCCGGGTCAGCCCGTTTTTGTCCGGGTAACTCCTTACCAGTTCGGTCATCCTGTCCGAGGCTGTATGCAGATGCCGGTAGACCCAATCGTTAGTCCCCTGCAGCCACATCTCGCTGTAACCCTTATAACCCCAGCTCGACATAGACGGGACGATCACCTGGTTTCGCGGGTTCTCCGCGAGATACTCCGAAGGGGTGATCAAGCGTATGGTATCCTGGTCGCAGGCGATCTTCCTGATCAGAAAATCGATCCACTGCGGGCCTTCATACCACCAATGGCCGTATAACTCCGCGTCATAAGGAGAAACTATGATCGGCTTCTTACCCATAAGGTCGTAAAGATATTCAACCTGTTTCTGCCGGTTGAACATAAAATTACCGGCGTGGCTTGCCGCCGTATCCCTGGCCCAATCCGGCATATAAGGCTGTTTTTCGTTGCCCGGTCCGGTGATCCGGTAATATTTTATCCCGGTATTTATCCTTACCCCGTCAGGGTGGATATACGGCTTGATATAATCGAACTCCAGGTCAAAACCTATGTCCCGGTAGAATTCGCGGTAATTGTAATCGCCGGGATAGCCCTCTATAGACGACCATACCTGTTTGGAAGACTCCAGGTCCCTGCCGAAACAGGCTACGCCTGTGCCCTTACAATAGACCGGGGCAAAAACCCCGTATTTCGGCCTGGGCGTGCCGTGCAATACCCCGTGCGAATCGGAAAAGAAATATTTTATCCCCGCGTTCTTGAGAAACTCGTCATGGCCCGGCATATATCCGCATTCCGGCAGCCATATGCCACGGGGTTTCCTGCCGAATACGCCCTCATAATGGCTCACCGCCACCCGCAGCTGCGCACGCACAGATTCCTTGCAGACATCCATAAGCGGAAAATACCCGTGGGTCGCCCCGCAGGTAATGATCTCCAGCTTTCCCATATCCTGCAGGTTCTTAAAAGCCAGGACCAGGTTCTTCCGGTATTTCTCAAAGGTATCCCGGCTGCGGCAAAAATGGTTCAGGTACATTGTCGCCAGCGACTGGAACTGCGGCTGCCAGGCGGTCCTTTCAATCTCTTTATGCGACAATTCGATCAGCCTGTTTATATGCTTTGAATAGCGCTCCTGAAGGAGCGGGTCGGATAGCATCGAGATCAATGTCGGGGTCATGGATATAGTTATCCGGAAGTCGATCTTATCCTCGACCAGCTTCTCAAAAACCCAGAGCAAAGGTATATATGTTTCGGTCATTGCCTCATAGAGCCAGTCTTCCTCCAGAAAATCCTCATGCTCCGGATGCCTGACAAAAGGAAGATGGCTGTGCAGGACCAGACAAAGGTAACCTTTATTCACGAGCGAACTCCTTTACCAGGTTGCTTGCCCTGGTTTCCCTGGAGACTATCGGTGTGATCGTGCGCTCCTCTATCTTATCGTTGGAGACCGCCTTTACCGGTATGGCCTGCTTGCCGTCGGGCAAGGCGTAACGCATAGTGAACGTCCCGTCCGGCCTCAGCTTTATGGGCTTGCCCTGGATAGTCACCGCCGCGTCCGGCTCGGTAGCGCCATAGACGATAAGCTCGCAGTCCACGGTCAGCCGGAACTTCCTGTCCTTCGATTTCTTCATCACCGGGCTTCCGGAAGAAGTCATCCCCGGAGAAGATAATATCCCGGAAAAAAGCGCGCGTTTGAACCTTTCCTGCCAGGCCTTGCCTATAGGAGAGCTGTGGCCCAGGCCGAAACCCATGCCGTAAAGCCTGCCGAACATCTCCTCGGGTATCATCCATTCCTCATCGGTAATCCAGGACGGGCCGTCTAACGGGGTAGACACTGTATTTGAACGCAGGATGGTAATGAAGTCGCCGTTGGCCAGCTTCAAGCCGTAATCGACGCACCAGGACCTTCCGGGCCCGCCGGTATCGATATACCAGCTGGTGGACTCGTGATGCACCTCGATATCGAAGAATTTGTGGCTGTTCTTTCCGTTAAAATTTATCTGGCTGACATCGTAGACCCGCAGGACTTTTTTAGCGCTGTTAAAAAGGTCCTTCAGCCGCTCGCGCAGGCTGCTCCAGGTATTCGCGGCCACTTCCCAGTAGCAGTGCAGCCACCAGGGGTCGCGCACCTGCAAAGCCATCATATCCTTATTGTATTGCCCGGGCAGCTCCGCCGGTAACGAGCGCCTAAATTTCTTGACCTGAGGATGGGAGAATTTGCTCTTTTCCACAGCCATCTCCTGCACGCCTAAAAGCTCCTTGCGCATCTCTAACGGGAATGCCTGCACCGATGCCACCACCGGCGGCTTTGCCTTTTTTTTGCGCGAGACCGTCTTTTTGGTTTTGGCCGAAACGGAAACTTTCTTTTTCAGCACCGCTTTCTTTATCTTGTCTTTGATCCTGCGAAGCACTGCCATACCCACCTCCTTTTAAAAGAAAGGAAACCCCTCTCTTTCAATCAAACAGTCACAAGTTGTCGAACGCTGACGCTACTTTTTCGGTTGCCGCCCTGCCTTAACGGCGGTTGCGTCCTTCAATTGTTCTTCCAGCGAATCTTTGAGCCCGGTAAGCTTTTCTATCCCGGCCCTGAGATCCTGGTTGATCTTACGCTCCTGTTCCAGCGACTTCTGGACGGAATCAAAACCGGTCTTTGCCGATTTAAGGGCATCTTCGGCTTTTTTAAGTTTATTCTCCAAAGCGCTGTTTTCCTTTTGAAGGCTGTATGCCTTTTCCTGGGCATCGAACCGGATGAACATTTCCTTATCCCGCGCTATCTTAGTCCGCCGGGATTTTGAGTAAGAATGGACCATGCCGGCCAGGAATAATACGTTTACTGCGATCAAAACGAAAACGATCCGGTTTTTCATATCTTCTCCCGCATCCCCTCTTGGACTGCGTTTATTTATTATCCCTAACGGCAGCTTATCGTCTGCGTCCTGCCCGAGCCCACGGAAACCATGGTTATCCTGGCCTTTAACAGGTCTTCGAGCAACGATATATAACTTTTGGCGTTAGCCGGCAGGTCCTTATACCTGCGGGCATCTGCCGAAGGCTTAACCCAGCCCGGGACCTGCTTATACACGGGCCGCGCTTTGCTCAAGGCATCAAAATCAGCCGGGAATTCCTTAAAGACTTTGCCTTTATATTTATAACCCACAGCCAGCTTGATCGTTTTCAGCCCGTCAAGCACATCCAGCTTGGTCAATGCCAATTCGGTTATGCCGTTGATCATGACCGCTTCCCTGACCATAACCCCGTCAAACCATCCGCACCTGCGCGGCCTGCCGGTAGTAGCCCCGAATTCATGGCCCTTCTTGCGGATAAGATCCGAGAACCGGCGATCAAACTCGGCGGGAAACGGGCCTTCGCCCACCCGGGTAGTATAGGCCTTGACCACGCCGATGACTTTATCTATCCGAGTCGGTGCGACCCCTGTGCCGATACAACTCCCCCCTGATGTGGCGGAAGAAGAAGTAACGAACGGATACGTCCCGAAATCTATATCCAGGAAAGTCCCCTGCGCGCCCTCAAAAAGGACATCCTTCTTGCGGTCGATCATATCGTTCAACAACAAAGCAGTATTGCAAATATACGGGGCGATCTTCCTGCCGAACGCGAGGTACTGGGAATATATAGGCTCAAAGGCGAAACCTTTATGCCGGTAAACCTTCTTGAATATCTCATTCTTTTCCTTCAGATTGTCTTTCAGCTTTTCCCGGAAGATCCCGGGGTTCAAAAGATCGGCCATCCTTATGCCACAGCGATTTATCTTATCCGCATAGCACGGGCCTATGCCCCTGCCGGTAGTGCCGATCCGGTTGGTCCTTTTCGCTTCGCGCAGCTTATCCAGTACTTTGTGATACGGCATGATCAGATGCGCGAGGCTTGAGATCTTTAAACGGTCGTCGATGAATATGCCGGACGCTGCCAGGCCTTCGATCTCTTTTATCAGCGATTCCGGGTCAATGGTGACCCCGTTGCCTATACAACAGACCTTGCCTTTATGCAGGATCCCCGAAGGTATCAAATGAAAGATGTATTCCTTACCGTCGACCACCACGGTATGCCCGGCGTTGCTGCCGCCCTGATAACGCACTACGCAATCCACCTTGGCGGAGAGTATGTCTATTATCTTGCCTTTACCCTCGTCACCCCACTGCGCGCCTACTAAAACTGTATTCATTATAATGATATCCTTTTGTTATTTTTATGCCTGCATCGTGAATATCCTACGGGCGATATCCGGATATTTGGCTATGAACTTCAATTCATCGTCTACCAGAGGCCTCTGGTTATGGACATTGGCGTACCGCGCCAGCTCCAGTATATCAGCGGCTTCTTTGTTATCCTTAAAAACAAGCTCCAGCTTGTCGTAAACGTTCCTGAAACCCTTGATCCCGGAATATTCCCCTACGGTTATCTTGCGCCCGGTCTCGATTATCTCCGGATCGCCGCGGCCCAGCTCTTCATATTCATAAAGCTCGTAGTTACGCCTGTCTTTGAGCGCCCCGTCCGCGTGTATCCCGGATTCATGGGCAAAGGCATTGGAGCCCACGCCGGGCTGATTTATGGGTATGGGTATACCAAAGGCGTATGACGCGTATTTACAGATCTTCCAGGCCACCTTAAGGTTGATCTTCTCATCGAGCATATACTTGTCGCGCATCTGGCTGCCATATTTGATCGCCAGTATCACCGCCACCAGATCGGCGTTGCCGGCGCGCTCGCCCATTCCGTTCACGCAGGTATTTATATACGCGTCCTGGCCGGCGTCATTAGCCGCCATAGCCCCGCAAACTGAATTAGCCACGACCATACCCAGGTCATTATGACAATGCACCTCGATAGGCAGGCAAACCTCTTCAGCCAGCTTCTTGATCCGTTCATAGATGCTGAACGGCGAATCAAACCCCAGGGTATCGCAGTATCTTACCCTGTCGGCTCCGGCTTTCTTGGCGGCTTTTGAAAATTCCACCAGGTATTCGATCCGGGTGCGCGAGGCGTCCTCGGCATTGACCCCGATGGATTCAGCCCCAAGCTTCCTTGCCGTGGCCACCGCGTCTTCCATCTCCTTGATCACCGACGAGTGGTCTAATTTGCCTTTGAACTTGTGCACGATCATCTGGTCGGAAGTCGATATCGAAAGGTTCAAATGCCTGAGCCCGGGGACCAGTTTGAACGCCTGCTTGACATCTTCCGAAGTAGCCCTCAGCCATCCGCTCAGGCGGATATTGGAAAAAACCTTACGCCGGGCCAGCTCCAGGTTGGCGTTAAGATAATTCGTCTCGTGGCGGGTAAGGGGGAACCCGAACTCCGACTGGAAGAAACCCATTTCATCAAGATATAAATTGAGCATGGTCTTCTGCAGTTTGGAAAGGCAGATCCGGGAAGTCTGCACGCCGTCACGATTAGTTACATCGATCAAATAGATCTTGGGTTTAGCGGTCATTTCAACACCTCTTTATTTAGCCGTTATTATTTTGCGCAACTCCTCTTTCGAGGGGACATTCACCGAGCTGAATACCTCCTGGTTATCCAGAAGGTACGCCGGACCATGCATTATCTTCAGCTCTTTAGTGAGCGCGGTATTCTCCAGAAGCAGCGCCCTTCCTTCTTCGCCCCGGGCGCATTTTTTTACCGCCGCGCTGTCCAGGATGCCCAGGCAGTCATCCCACCAGGAGCTTTCTATATCCTTCTGGCGGCAGGATAAATAATCCCAGGCGTAACCGGGATAATATTTCTGCACGCAGACCGT
This sequence comes from Candidatus Omnitrophota bacterium, assembly GCA_023227985.1. NCBI lineage: Bacteria > Pseudomonadati > Candidatus Omnitrophota > Candidatus Omnitrophota bacterium. The sequence goes on from JALOCB010000006.1 coordinate 63,556, forward strand.
CCTTAAGCACTCCTCTATCTCAGACTGGCCCTGGGGGGCGGTCAATTTACCATCCTTGGATTCGCCGGCCAGCAAATGTATCCGCGGATTGAACTCCTTGATATTTTCCAGCAATTTCCCGGTGTTCGGGTCATATAAACTTATAAAGACATCCAGATTGTCAGCCGCCTTTTCGCGGTTCAGGAAATACCCCACCCCGGCAGCCTGGGGCTTTATCATATAATAGCCGCCGTTCTCCTCAAGGTTAACTTTAAGTTTATCGAAATCCTTCTCTTTTTCGGCCGACCTGTCCAGCAAATAAGCCGGCAAGGTCTCCAGCTTCAGGCCGCGGATCAGCTCAGCCGCCTTTTCGCCGGGATAATATTCATAGGACACCTCCAGCCCGGGCATTTGGTTTTTAAGCATCTTGATCACCCGCTGCGTATCGCAGGTCCGGCAAACAGCCGGGGTAACGATCAAAAGCCCGACCTTGTTCGGTTCGATAAACTGGCAGGAGGCATTGATCGCGCCGGGGTCCCGGCATATACCAAGCATCCCCGCTTTGCGGCAATTATCGTCTTTAAAACACCGCGGCAGAATATCCTGGATTTGCTTATCATCAGCCACCTTATCCGAAAGCCGCAGTTCATCCACCCGGGAATCCGTTATCTTTTCGCCTTGCAGGACCAACGTGGCTTTTACCAGTTTTCTCCCCTGCCAGACCGGCCTTAATAACAAAGTAGAATCGACCATGGTCGCGGGCTCTTTTTGTTGGCGGTTAGCGCCCACGACAAGGATATCGATCATTCCGGGAAGCTCTTTAAGCAACGCCTTATCTTCTTTTTCGCCCAAATTGCTTAAAACGACGATAATATCAGTTTTTTTCTGTTTTAATTCCAGGACGGTCCGCTTAAGCGCGTCCAGCGCCGGGTCGATCTTAAGCCCTCCGGCTTTCGCCGCGCTGAAAGGAGAAATCAAACCGGTTATCCCGATCTGCCTTTTCCCGACCCTCTTTAATACATACGGCGCCACTTTTTCCGACACCAGGTTGCAGGAAACCAACGGTATCTTTACCCGGTCAAGCTCTTCTTCCATAACCTGCCTGCCGAAGCTGAACTCGCTGTCCCCGATGCCGACAGCGTCGTAACCGATAATATCCATAGCCTTCAGATTTATCCCGTTGCGCCTGCGGTCCAACTCGGGATTCTGGGCATATTCATCCAGGATCCCCCCGGCAAAAAAATTCCCGCTGTCCAAAACCAGGATATTCGGGTCTTTAGACCTTAGCTCCTTGATCAAACCCGCCCTGCGGCTTACTCCGCCGTCAGGCTCTTTAGGGCAGCTACAGGTATAGATCATAGAATGGGTCTGTCCGGTCAAAAGCAGGGTTATTTCTTCGGCCAAGGCGTTGCCGCGGCCGAAGATCGCGATCAATGCTCCGCACAACGGTAACACAAGCCAGGACTTTTTCATATGACCGACCTCTTTTAAAACGCTTATAATTTTACCAATTTTACCGCCAGGATATTCTCCATAGCCTTGATCTTTTCCAGCAGTTCCGCCGATATCGGGCTATCCACGTTGAAGATGCTCACCGCTTCCCCGCCCGGAGTGTTCCTGCCGAAGATCATTGCCGCGATATTTATGTTATGCTTGCCCAGCAACATACCCACGTTCCCGATGATCCCGGGCCTGTCCATATTCTTCATCACGATCATATAACCGGACGGCGTGGCTTCAACGTAAAAATCATCTATCTTCACGATCCGCGGCTCCCGTTTGGGGGAAAGCGTGGCCGCTACAACGCGCGACTCCTCATCGGTCTTGACCACCAGCGAGACCAGGTTCACAAAACCCTGGTCAACGGAGGTCTTTGTCTGCCTTACCTGGATCCCCCGGCTGCGGGCCAAAGGTATGGCGTTTATGAAATTGACCGTTTCTTTCAACACCGGGCTGAGCATCCCCTTCATTATCGCCATAGATAAAGAAGCGGTGTCGTATTTGGTTATCTCCCCGCTGTACTGGATCTCTACTTCGCTGATCCGGCCCTTGATGATCTGGCTGGAAAAATTACCGAGCTTTTCCGCCATCAGGATATACGGCTGAAGGACTTTGTAAAGCTCCGCGTCTATATTGGGATAATTGGCCGCGTTGCGGATGCCTTTTCCCAGAAGAAAATCGCTGACGCATTCGGCGATCTCTATGGCCACGTTCACCTGGGCCTCTTCCGTGGAAGCGCCCAAATGGCAGGAAACGATAACATTATCCAGCTTAAGCAATTCGGAATCAGCGGCCGGAGGTTCGGACTCAAAAACATCCAGGGCTGCGCCGGCTATCTTGCCTTCTTTGATCGCCTTGACCAGCGCCTGTTCATCGATGATCCCGCCGCGGGCGCAGTTCAACACCCTGGCCCCTTTTTTCATCATCCCGAACTGCTTATCCGAAATAAGATGCCTGGTATCCTCGGTCAAAGGCACATGCACGGTGATAAAATCCGATGCGGCCATAAGCTGGTCCAGGTCGACCACCTCTATCCCCAAATCCTCAGCCACCTCGCGGGAAAGATAAGGATCGTAAGCTTTTATCTTCATACCGAAGGATTGGGCCCTGCGGCTGACTTCCCGGCCGATCCTGCCCAAACCTACGATGCCCAGGGTCTTCTTGTAAAGCTCAATGCCCATGAATTTAGAGCGCTTCCATTCGCCTTTTTTAGTCGAGGCGTTGGACTGGGGTATGCTGCGGGCCAAAGCCAGAAGCATGCTCATCGTATGCTCGCAGGTGGATATCGTGTTGCCTGCCGGGGCGTTCATAACCACTATGCCCCTTTCAGTGGCTGCGGGCAGATCCACGTTATCCAGCCCTACTCCGGCCCTGCCGATCACCTTTAACTTAGCGGCAGCCTGGATTATTTCTTTATTCGCCTTGGTGGCACTGCGCACAATAAGGGCGTCGTAATCTTTGATAACTTCTTTTAACTCTTCGGGTTTCATTCCAGTTTTAACATCCACCTGGAAATCCTTGATGCCCTTTAAAATAGATAAACCTTCTTCCGACAACGAATCGCTTACTAAGATTTTAAACATGTCAAATTCTCCTCACGTAAAAGAACAATACAACCCTTACTTGCCAAAACAAAGCCGGGGTCTCTCCCGGCAGACTAAGGTGTATATTATACCCCAGCAATACCGGAATAATCAAGTAAAAAATAGCTAATTTCCGGCCCTAAATAAACAAAAGGACGGCTTTGTTATGGCCGTCCTTTTGAACGCTTTTCTATCGGCAGTAACTGCTTCTTATTTATCCAAAAACACCTTTTCCGCAGCCGCCACGCCGGCTCCCATCTGGAATTTATAGCCCATCTGGCTTAAAACCTTTTCCAGGCAGGATATCCCGGAGATTATATCGAACTCGCCGATATAACCCATATGGGCAAAACGAAAGATCTTGCCTTTAACCTCGGATTGTCCGCCGGCAATGGTGACCCCGTAAGAATCACGCATAGTCTTGACCAGCTTCTCTCCGTCTATTCCCGCAGGGACTTTCACCGCAGTGACCACATCCGAAAAAGCGTCGGGCGCGAAGAGCTCCAGGCCCATCGCCTGGACTGCGGCGCGCACAGCGGCGGCCATCTTATGATGCCAGGCGAATATCTTATCCAGCCCTTCAGCCTTCATCAGTTTTATCGCTTCGTTCAAAGCGATGATCAAGCCTATAGCCGGCGTCCATGGCGTGTCGGTCGAGGCGTAAGACTTGCGCGCGGCCTTAAGGTTAAAATAATATTTCGGGCATTTTGATGTTTCGGAAAGCTTCCAGGCCTTAGGGCTTACTGAAATAAATCCCAGCCCCGGAGGGAGCATCAGGCCTTTCTGCGATCCCGAGACCACCACATCGCAGAACCACTCGTCAGCCTTCAGGTCGATAGCCCCTAAACCGCTGACCGCGTCCACCACCAGGATCGCCTCGGTATCCTTAACGATCTTGCCGATCGCCTGGATATCGGTGGCTACGCCGGTCGAGGTCTCGCATAAAGTAGTGAATACCGCCTTGTATTTGCCTTTGCCGGACTTTAATTTTTCCTCGATGGCTTTCGGGTCCACCGCCTTGCCCCATTCCACCTTGATCACTTCGCAATTTATCCCGTAAACCTTGCAGATCTCCGCCCAGCGCTCGCCGAATTTACCGGCGTCGACGCTAATGACCGTATCCCCGGGGGAAAGAAAATTGATCGCCGCCGATTCCAACCCGCCGGTCCCCGAGGAAGCCAGGATCATCACCTCGTTAGAGGTCTGAAAGATATATTTCAGCCCTTCGTGCGCCTCTTTGAGGATAGCCTGGAACTGGGGGGTGCGGTGGTGGATAATAGGCCGGGAAAGCGATTCACAGACCTCCGGCGGTAACGGCGTCGGCCCAGGTGTAAGCAAATAATTCTTTTTCATCTCTTTACCTCGCTGTTTGATTGATATTTATTTCTTTGTCTTCCCTAAGAACACTTCATCCACCAGGCCGTATTCTTTGGCCTCCGGGGCGGACATAAAATAATCCCGGTCCGTATCCTTCTGGATCTTCTCCAGGGATTGTCCGGTATGATGAACCAATATCTCATTGATCTTATCGCGCATCTTAAGTATCTCTGTCGCCTGGCGCGATATATCCTCGGCAGCGCCCTGAACGCCTCCCCAGGGCTGATGGATCATTACCCTGGAATTCGGCAGCGAAGAACGTTTGCCTTTAGTGCCGGCAGCCAGAAGAATAGCGCCCATGCTGGCGGCCTGGCCCACGCAATAAGTAGCCACATCGCATTTCACGAACTGCATTGTATCGTATATGGCCAGGCCCGCGGTAACCGAACCGCCCGGGGAATTAATATAAATATGAATATCTTTAGCCGGATCCTCCTGCTGCAGAAAAAGCATCTGCGCGATCACCAGATTCGCTTCCATATCGTCGATCGCAGTACCGATAAAAATGATCCGGTCTTTAAGAAGCCGCGAGTAGATATCGTAGGCGCGCTCAAAACCCTTGGCATTCTGCTCAACCACCATAGGCACTAACGATTGCATCTTCATATCCATATAACCCTCCTGGTATAGAGATACCACACCCGCGCCATTCCAATTAGCGTGGGGTGT
>JALOCB010000007.1 GCA_023227985.1 Candidatus Omnitrophota bacterium
AGAGATTTATAGCGGAACAGAAAGAAAAAGCGGCGAAGGCAAAAGAGGAAGAGCAAAGACGGATAAAGGCTGCGCAGGAAGAGCAGGAAAGGCAGAGAGAAAACCGGAAATTAGAAGCTTTAAGGCAGGTTGAAGAGGGGAAATTACAGATAGAGAAACAGAGACTGGAATTGGCAAAACAGGCCTTGGAACTGGAAAAGCGCAAGCAACTGGATAAAGAAAAGGCATCAACCCGAAAGAACGAGAAGAAGCAAAGTTTTCAGGAATTCCAGGAGAAAGAGCTGGTAAAGCGCCGGCGATATAGGGCGGAAAAAGCCAGGCAGCAGGAAGAAAGGGAATATCAGGCTGAGCTGAAGAGAAAGCGGGAAGAAGAGCGCAGAGAGGCCCGGAGGGAAGAAGAAGAGATCAGAGAAGAGGAAAGAAGAGAAGCCCGGTTGAGGGCGGAGCGGATCAAACAGGAAAGATTAGAAGAAGAACGCCTGGCTGCGGAAATCCGTCAAGAAGATGAGCAACTGCTGGAGGAAGAGGCCTCTGTCTATGAAGAAATTGAACAACGAGAAGAAACGGAGATGGAAGCGCCCGTGTATCCTGAAGTCAAAACTTCAAGACAGACAAGGGTGATCAAGGTAAGAGTCGATCCTGATAAGGGTACAAAGAAAAGCGCAGAAGTAAATAGTTGGATGGACAAGATCGAAAGGCTGGATGGTTGGGTTAAGAAAGAAATGTGGTAATATTTGCAGCATATGTTTAGTATATACAAACATACTCAGACATACTCAGACCATATTATAATAATCATTAAGAACTAATGATAATACTTAAAATATGATAGGGAATCGGTTATTTACAGCTCAGGAAGTTGCGGAAAAACTTGGCATATCCAAGCAGACTCTGTTCCGCTATGAGAAAAAAGGCGTTTTTCCGAAGGCTCGGCGGAATTTGATCAATCGTTGGCGTTTATATTCCGAGGAAGATGTAAATGCCTTGATTGAGATCATCAGGGGGAGCGTCGGTTAGACCGGGTACTGAACTGTGATGCCAACCAAGACCGGGAATGCCGGTTTTCAGGATGAGTTAAAAAAATCTTGACAACGAATGTGGTTATGTTAAACTATTTTCAAAATGGAGGTGTTGGATGAGGAGAAATAAGGGCTTTACTCTTATTGAGTTGGTGTTGGTAATTGTCATCATTGGTATATTGGCGGCGGTGGCTATTCCCCGGTTCGTTGATCTTCGGACTGAAGCTGTCAGGGCGCGTTGCCAGTCGGATGTAGGTGCGATCAGGTCTGGGGTATCGTCGTGGTATGCTAAATATCACGCAAGCAATGCTTGCCCTACCGGCGGCACATGTTCTGCGACAGGTTTTCCGGCAGTGGCGGAATTGGGCAATGTCACTTCGACTTTCGCAGTTTTGACTTTTGCGAATGGGACCTTGCCTGACACCGCAAATATCGTGGGTGCTACCAAGGACTGGTCAAATTATTATAACGAAACAACCGGCGTAATGGATATAGTAAGCTGTTGCGGAAGCTGATCTATAGCGTTAGTAAAGTATCATTAAGGCCTTCTGGGTTACAATGCTCAGAAGGCCTTTTTATTTAAAGTTATTTTTATTCTAACCATCGGGATAAAAATAGGTTATAACTAAGAAATCCAGGATTTTGCTTGACATAATATTGTGAGGATTTATAATTTTTAAGAGAGATACTGCGTGTTGACCGCGGCGCCGGTATACTGGTATGTCCGGTATCGTGCCGGCAGGTTTTATTGATAGAGGCGTTAAATAATATCATAAAATAAATTATGGCCGATATGAATTTCACCGATATCCAGAAAGACGCATTGCAGGAGATCGGAAATATCTGCGCCGGCAACGCAGCTACCGCCCTGTCGCAGTTATTGGATAGGCCTATAAATATAGTTGTTCCCCGTATCCTTTTCCTGCCTATAGAAGATGTCCCCAAGGCGGTCGGCGGAAGCGAGAAGCTTGTCGTTGGGCTTATGCTGCGGGTTTTCGGCGACTTGCCCAGCAATATAGTCTTCATATTCTCTCAAAGGGACGCGATGATCCTGGCGTCTCTTGTTACCGGAAAACCTGTATCTGAATCAACCGTTATATCCGAGATGGAGCGCTCGGCCCTGAAAGAGATCGGGGTTATCCTGGCTAACGCTTATTTAGGGGCCCTGGGGAGCTTTGTCGGCCTCGGCCTTGTGCCTACCGTTCCGGAGTTGATAATGGATATGGCCGGGGCTATCCTGGATTACCTGCTGATTGAATTAAGCTGTAAGTCGGAATTCGCTTTATTGGTGGAATCCGAACTGCATGAACCCGTAGCCTCGGTGACCGGGCATTTTTTCCTTATTCCCGATCCGGCGGGCATGGAGCTTATTACCAGGGCCATAGGCAAATAGCCGCGTTTATTTTATAAAACAAGCAATATTAAACAAGAAAGATCCAACTTATGCAAGATAGTTACCGGGAACTATTCCTTTCCGAATCGCAGGAGTACTTGAGTAATATCAGCAGTTGCCTGGTGAAGCTTGAAGAAAAACCTTCTGATCCGTCTTCGATAAACGAGATCTTCCGCTGCGTGCATACCCTTAAAGGAATGTCCGCCACCATGGGCTATGAAAAACTGACCACATTGTCCCATGAGATGGAAGACCTTCTTGACGAGCTGCGCAATAAGAAACAGGAGCTTAGTCCCGAGATTATGGACACATTATTTGCGGCGGTGGACATTCTGGAACAATTATTCACAGAGATAAAGGGAAAGAAGGAATCGGTCCTGGATATATCCGAGATCGGCAATACCTTGAAAAGCTTTCTTGCGGAGAATCAGCGAAATAAACCCAGAGGAAAAGGAAAGGGCGCGGTAGTTGCCCCTGTCAAGGATTTTACCGAATTCGAGCTTAAAAAGCTCAAAGACTCGAAATCAAAGAAATTAAACGTGTTTAATGTGCGGATAAACCTGAGCAAGGATTGCGCGCTGAAGGAAGCCCGGGCATTCCTGGTGATCACTAACCTGAAGCGGTTCGGGGAGATAATTTCGACCCAGCCTTCGATAGAAGACCTTAAGGCGGGTAATTTCGAGTATTCGTTTACGGCAATGTTTTCCAGCAAAGAAGATTCCGGGATAGTGCGCCAGGAATTGATGAATATATCGGAAGTAGACGAGGTGAGTATCTCCTCCCAGGACCTCTCCGGAACTGGTCCTTCCGATGGTAAACAGGGGCAGCCGTCAGCGGCAAATCATCCGGCTAACGCCCCGGCGGCCGGGCCTGTTTATGTAAAGAAGATACAGAGCATGCGCATTCCGGTGGAACGGTTGGATAAGATCATGAACCTGATGGGTGAGCTGTCGATCGCCAAAATCCGGCTGGTGCAAATAGTCCAGACATATAAGCTGGAGCCTCTTGAAGAAGTCGGTTTTTCCCTTGACCGCCTGATCTCCGCCTTGCAGGATGAAGTCATGCAGACCAGGCTTTTGCCTGTAGCGTATATACTTGACGCTTTCCCGCGGGTAGTCAGGGATGTGGCAAAGAAGCAAGGCAAGGATGTGGAACTGGAGATATTGGGCGGCGAGATAGAGCTGGATCGTATGGTCCTGGATGAGATGAGCGATCCCCTTTTGCACTTGGTAAGAAATGCCGTGGACCATGGGCTGGAGACATCGGAAGAGAGAAAGAAGAATAACAAAGACCCCCGCGGTAAGCTTACTATACAGGTGAGCCGCCAAAGGGGACAGATCTATATAGAAGTTATTGATGACGGTCAAGGGATTGATTTTGAGGCTGTCTGCAAAATCGCTATAAGTAAAGGTTTGGTCACCCCGGAAGAAACAGCGGAAATGGATGAAAAAAAGGTCCTGGACCTGATAACCATGCCGGGATTTTCCACCGCCAAGGCCATAACCGATATCTCCGGCCGCGGGGTAGGGTTGGATGTGGTAAAATCCAAGATTGAAGCTTTAGGCGGCAGGGTGGATTTTGAGACGAAAAAAGGCGAAGGCAGCCGGTTTATCCTGACATTACCTCTGACATTGGCTATCATCAAAGCGATGTTAGTCAAGGTGGAAGAAGAAATATTCGCCATCCCCCTGATGAATATCCGGGAAACTATAAAGATAAGGACTGACGAGCTTAGATATCTGCAGAACTTTGAAGTGGTCAAGGTAAGGGAAGAGGTTATCCCGGTGATCAGGCTGAATAAAGAACTGGGAATAAGCAGCGCGAAGGTCGCAAGTGAAGAATCCGACGACCGGGTATCCCTGGTTATCGTGGAATATGGAAAGAAGGCTTTGGGTTTGGTGGTTTCGCAGGTTTTGGGAGAGCAGGATATAGCTGTTAAACCGCTTGGCTCTTTAGTCAAGCGCACCAAAGGTATTGCCGGCGCGACTATACTGGGCGACGGGAGGGTGGCTTTGATCCTGGATATAATGAGCCTGCGTTAAACGCGCTAAGCCAGCGCATCCCGGCCTGATCCTGGAGGATATCATTATGGAAAAGCTCAATTTAGGCAACGAACAGTTGGATCTTTTTAAAGAAATAGGGTCGATCGGCGGAGGCAACGCCGCTACCGCCCTAAGCCAGATATTGGCAAGCAAGGTCACCATATCCGTTCCCCAGGTTAAACTCGTCAGCTCCGAAGCGGTGACTAATTCTGAGTTTCAGATCGAGCCTGAAGAGGTCGGCCTGGCTATTGATTTTAAGATCCTGGGCGCCCTGCAGGGAGGGATGGTCATATTGTTCTCCCAGAAGAGCGCTCTTTTAATGATCGATATCTTGTTGAAGAAAAAGATAGGCTCGACCCAATTGATAAACCTGATGGAGGCGTCGGCGCTGTCCGAGGTATCGCACATAATCTCGGGAAGTTATATAAACGCGGTGGGGGAATTACTGGAACTGCATCAATTGATACCATCCATCCCCCGGACGATAGTCGACCGTATGGACCGGTTGAACAAGCTGTTGATCAGAAGGTTATCCGATGACAGCTCAGGTTATCTTCTTCCAATAGAGAATAATCTCGTCATAGAGGATATTAAGGTCGATCTGTTCGTAATATTCCTCCTGGAACAGGAAAGCATAAGGAAGGTGCTTAAATTAAGCGGTTTATGAAAGAACAAATATTCGCTTTAGATATCGGCACGCGAAAGGTCATGGGAATTGTCGCTCAGAGATGCGAGGATTCTCTGGAGATAATCGACGCCGAGGTTATCGAACATGTTGCCCGGCCTATGCTGGACGGCCAGATCCACAGCATTGAAGAAGTGGCCAGGACAGTAAAAAAGATCAAGGAACGGCTGGAATCCCGGTTGAGCAAAAAACTTGATAAGGTCGGTGTCGCCGTCGCCGGCAGGAACCTGTTGACTTATAAAAGCAGGGTAAAACGCGATTTCCCGGCCCATGAGGAGATAACCCCGGATATTATCCGCGACCTGGAGCTGGAAGCGATAGACAAGATAAATACTGATTCGGGTAAGGACCTTTCAGAATTCTATTGTGTGGGTTACAGCCCGGTTTATCATGAGCTCGACGGAAACAGGATAAATAACCCTGTCGGCCACAGAGCCCGTTCGATAGCTGCCGAGGTGATCGTAACGTTTCTTCCCCGGCTGGTGCTGGACAGTATATTTGCGGTCTTGAAGAAAGCCAATCTTGAAGGGACTAATATAACCCTTGAGCCTATTTCCGCTATTAACGCGATAATTCCCGCGGAGATGCGCAATTTGAATATAATCCTGGTGGATATCGGAGCCGGGACCTCGGATATGGCCCTGGCTAAGGATGGGATGGTTTTTGCTTTCGGTATGGTCCCTGAGGCCGGTGATGAAATAACCGAATTCATATCGGAAAATCTGCTTGCGGATTTTTCGACTGCCGAGCGGATCAAAAGGTCTATTCAATCCGACGGCGCCATCGAATATCAGGATATCTGGAACCGGCCCAGGTGCATAGATTCCGCCACGTTCAGAGAAACAATTGTCCCGGCAGTAAAAAAACTTGCCGGCTCTGTATCCAGCGCGTGCCTTGATCTCAACGCCGGACTGCCGCAGGCGATAGTCCTGGTCGGCGGAGGCAGCATGACTTGCGGTTTGATCGAAGAGCTGGCTTTAAGCATTGGGCTGCCGCCTTACAAGATAGGAATACGCCTGCCTGAACTGATAAAAGGCGTTAAGGATAAAACCGGAAAATTGAGCGGCCCGGAGGCGGTAACCCCTATCGGTATCGCCCTGATGACCGATAGATCCCAGGGATTGAGGTTCATCCACGCCGAGGTTAATCATAAGAAAATAATTATGCTGGATTTTCAGCAGAAAAAAGATATAATGGGAGCACTTACTTTGTCCGGGGTGGTGAACGAAAAAAGGCTCTATCCTCATCCGGGGCTGGCCCTTACAGCTAAAGTAAACGGCCAATTAAAGGTTATAAAGGGGACGATGGGATGCCCCGCCAAGATATTGCTTAACGGCAAACCGATAAATTCGCTGGCGGACAAGATCGAGGACGGGGACAAAATAACTTTTGAAGAGGCGCTTAACGGCACGGATGCCTCGGCAATTGTTTCGGATGTAGCGGATATCAACAAGGTCCGCTGTATTTTCAACAACGAGATAATCGAAGTGGCGCCGAGTGTTTTTGTCGAAGGCGAGGCCGCGGCCCTGGACGCGCCGGTTGCTGACCGGGCCAGTATAACTGTTTCCGCGGTTACCGCCAGAGAGGTGTTGAGGTCCAGGGGGGTTAGCCTTGAGTCTTTGAGCGAGAGGCAGATATTGATAAACCTTAACAGTTCTCCGAAGATATTGACACAGCGTAATTTTTCCCTTAGCCTTAATAAAGAGGCTTGCGGCGTGGATACGCTGGTAAAGCCGAATGATATAGTCGAATTTTCCTCCCACACCCCGACCGCTTACCGGATAAAGGATGTGGTGGAATTCCCGAAAGACTTTGAAAGGATACGCATAAAGGTCGATGACAGGGATATCGAGGTTATCCTGGATACTATCCAGGTTTTTATGAACGGCCGCCAGGTGCAGCCGGAAGAGTTCCTGATCGACGGGGCGGATATCCAGGTGTACCAGACCAAGGAGCGCAAGGTCCTGCTTTCCGAGATTTTTCGGTATATAGATGTCCAGCCGCAAAAAGTTTACGGCAAAAGGATCAAGCTGTTCGTCGATGACATTCCGGCAGGGTTTACCACGCCTTTGACCGACGGTTCGAGGGTCAGGATACTTTTTGAAGACAGGGACGGATAATTTACACCCGGCACAATCGGAATACGTGCCGGTGTTGCGTTTCTAGTATTTACACCCGGCACAATGGCATCCGACTTTAGTGCACCTGACTTTATCGGAAAAGTCAGTGTGTGTTTGTACACAAGAATAAGTCGGTATCCGCCTCGGGGCGGAGAATATGCACCGGTGTCGCGTTTTTAGTATTTACACCCGGTGCAATCGGAATATGCACCGGTGTCGCATACGTATGCGAGGAGGGATAACGATGAAGATCCAGAATTATATGGAAGATGTGGTTCAGGAAGAACTGGAATTGCTTCTTGCCGAGAGGGATGATATCTGTAAATGCCAGAAATGCAAGTTCGATATGATGGTTTGGACCCTGAACAGGCTGCCTCCGAAATACGTTATCACTAATAGGGGCCGGTTATATACAAAGCTCAAGGAACAGGAGATACAATTCAAGGCGGACGTGGTCAAGGAACTCACTAAAGCAATCGAATATATCGGGAAAAACCCGCAGCATTGAGCACCAGTATGGCAGATATTACGGATAAGGGGAAATATACCGAAGAAGATCTGAAGAAAGCGCTTAAATTTATAAGCGAGCGCCGGGGCATCGACTTGTGTTCTTACCGGCAGAACTTTGTTTTTCGCCATCTGCGTTCCCGGCTGCAGGATGTCAATGTAGCCAGCGGGGCTGAATATGTGGAGTACATCAAGGCGAATCCGGATGAAATAGATGTTTTTATGGATGCCTTGTCCATAAGCGTTACGCATTTCTTCCGGGATTCCGATGTTTTTGAATCATTCCGGAAAAACGTCATTCCCGCTGTAATGAAACGCAAGGAGGGCGCGGAACAAAAGATGATCCGGATGTGGTCGGCGGGCTGCGCCACCGGACAGGAGGCTTATTCCATAGCCATATTGATGCAGGAAGCCCTGGCCGGAAGAAACGATTATCTGGTTAAGATCTGGGCCACTGACATAGATATGGACGCGATCGAAAAGGCGAAAAAAGGAGAGTACGAACTGCGCGATTTCCGGGAGATGGAAAGAAAATACCGGGATAAATATTTCGAGCAAAAAGGGGACAAGCTCTTTCTGAAAGACGAGATTAAGCGTATGGTCAGGTTCGAACGGGTAAACCTGATCACCGACCCGGGGCTTAAATTCATGGATGTGATCTTCTGCCGCAACGTGATGATCTATTTTAACCGTCAGCAGCAGGAGGAGCTTTTTAAGAAGTTCCATCAGGCCCTTAATATTAAAGGGTATCTGGTAGTGGCAAAGGTGGAGACGATATGGGACAAGGATCAATTCGTCCCTATAGACCCACCGCAGAAGATATACCAGAAGATTTAACCGGTATAAGCCCGGCCGGGTTTGTCAAGCGCTATCGTTTATAAAAATGAAAAGGGAGGTAGAAATGGCAAGAGTTTTAGTTGTTGACGACGCGTTGTTCATGCGCAGGATGCTTTCCGATATCCTCAAAAAAGAGGGGATCGAGATATGCGGGGAAGCCGAGAATGGCAAGGATGCCATATCCAAATACCAGGAATTCAAGCCCGACCTGGTTACTATGGATATCGTTATGCCCAGGATCGAAGAGATCGACGGTATAGGCGCGGTCAAAGAGATCATCAAGGCTGACCCTCAGGCCAAGATCATTATGGTCTCGGCCATGGGCCAGCATTCGCTGGTAGTGGAGGCCATTCAGGCAGGTGCAAAGGACTTTGTTACCAAACCGTTTCAGCCTTCCAGGGTAATCGAAGCTGTAAAGAGGGCCTTAGGCGGTTGATGGAAAAGATTATGGAAGAAAATATCATCGAAGTACAAATGGCCGATATGCAGTTTGGCCAGGCGCCTGCTATATTGATCACCCGGGGGCTTGGTTCGTGCCTGGGCATCACTTTTTACGACCCTGCCAAAAAAATCGGGGCTATGGCCCACGCTATGCTCCCCGATATTAACATCGCGAAGATAAAGAGCAATCTTAACCGTTTTGTGAATTCCGCAATAGCCGCGATGCTGGCTGAGTTTGAAAAAAGAGGCTGTCCCAAGGGCCGCATTGTCGCCAAATTGTTCGGCGGCGCGCATATGTTCAGTTTTATAAGCAGCGACAGCGTGCTTAACGTCGGTCAGAAAAACATCGATACCGCCCTGGTCGTCCTGAAAGAGCATAATATCAAGATAGTCGGACAGGAAGTGGGCGGAACCTTTGGTAGGACTATCGAGTTGAATCTGGAGACAGGCGTAGTCCTGGTAAAGACCGTTTCCTGGGGAGAGAAGGAAGTGTAATGGAAACAGAAAAAATAAAGGTCATAGTTGTTGACGACTCGTTTTTGATGCGCAGGATTATTTCCGATATCATAAACAGCGACGGATCTTTGGAGGTTGTCGCCCGGGCAAAAGACGGCAGGGATGCCTTGGAAAAGGTTCTCAGCCTGTCCCCCGACGTGGTGACCCTGGATATAAATCTTCCGGATATCAACGGCATAGACGTGCTTCAGGAGATAATGAAGAAGAGGCCCACCAGGGTGATCATGCTCTCCGCGTATACCCGGTCGGGGGCGTCGGCCACAATGCGGGCATTGGAATTGGGCGCGGTTGATTTTATCGCCAAGCCTGCGGGGGAGATTTCTTTGGGGCTGGATAAATTAAAGTCCGAGATAATCGCCAAGATAAAGACCGCGGCCAAGATCAATTTGGATAAATATCTGGACGGGTTCCGGGCGAAAGCGGATATTGCCGAAGACAAAAAGAAAGTATCAGATACCAAGAAATTAGTGGTTATCGGCGCTTCTACCGGCGGCCCCAAGGCGGTATTGGATATAATGCGTGATATCCCCGTTGATATACAGGCTTCATTTTTGATAGTGCAGCATATGCCAAAGGGCTTCACCCAGACTTTTGCCGAGAGGATAGGTTGGCAGTCGGGGATACGGGCAAAGGAGGCCGAAGAATCGGATAGTCTAGCTCCGGGCAGGGTTTTTGTCGCGCCGGCGGGATTCCATCTGGTGCTGGAAGAGTATAAGGATGAAGTGAAGATAAAGTTGAATCAGGATCCTCCGGTGAATTTCGTCCGGCCTTCTATAGATGTTACGATGTTATCGACGGCCCGGATTTTCGGCAACAATGTGATCGGGGTGATACTTACGGGGATGGGTAAAGACGGCTTTGAAGGCGTGAAAAAGATAAAGGAATGCGGCGGTAAGGTTATTGTTCAGGATGAGGCGACCTCGGTCGTCTGGGGTATGCCTGGCTCGGTGGCCCGGGCAGGTTTGGCGGATTCGATTTTGCCACTCTCGAATATCGCCCAGGAATTGCTGAAGTATATAAGATAGAACATAAAAGCGGAGTCAATACTTATCGATGGACGAAAAATTATCTCTTAACCAGGTGGACGTATTGAAAGAGATAGGCTCTATTGGTTCGGCGACTGCAGCCACCGCCCTGGCGGATATGATAGCTGAAAAGGTCGAGATCAATGTGCCTGAGGTCAGCATTGTTCCCCTGGAGAAGATATCTACTCTTTTTAACGGCGCGGAAAGACTGTTTTTTGTCCTGGATATGGAGATAAAAGGCGATATAGGCGGCAGGATATTCCTTATGCTTCCGCCCGAGGACGCCAAGTTCCTTTCCGGCGCTTTGCTGGGCAAGCCCAAAGAGGACATAGACATCAATGACGATATGTTCAAATCTTCTTTGCGGGAGGTTTGTAATATTCTTGGCGGGGCGTACGTTTCGGCATTGGCGGATATGACCGGCCTGATGATACTCACCTCCATCCCTTCAATGGCTATGGATATGGTGGGCGCCATACTGGATTTTATATTCATCCAGATCGCCCAGGAATCAGAGGAGGCTATGTTCATCAAGACCGATCTTATTGTGAAAGGGCTGAAGCTCGAGGGTTTGTTCCTGTTGTTCCCGGATAATGAATCGTTAAAGAAGATATTCGAGATATTGAAAGTTTAAACCAGGAGGAAGCGCTATGGCTGAGCAGAAACCAAAAGAATACCAGTTGGTTGTTTTTACGATCGGGGAGGAAGAATTCGGCGTTGACATAAGCCAGGTGCGTGAGATCGTCCGGCTGGTCCAGATCACATATCTGCCCAAGGCCCCGGTATTTATTGAAGGCGTGGTTAATCTGCGCGGCCAGGTATTGGCGGTCATTGATCTTTCCAAACGGATCGGCGTGTCATCCAAGGAACGGGGCGAGAATACCCGGATCATCGTGGTCGAAGTGGGCGAGAATACGGTTGGGATGATCGTGGATTCTGTTTCCGAGGTTTTAAGGCTTACATCCGATGCGGTTGAGGAAGTCCCCAGTCTGGTTGATACCGAGGTCCCGGAGCATTATATCCGGGGCGTGGGTAAACTTAAAGACAGGCTGTTGGTGCTTCTGGACCTGAATAAGATCCTGACCCCGGAGGAATTCCAGCATATGGAACGGCATGTGAAGTCAGTGTCGGAAAAAGAAGGAAAGGCATAGTAAACAATACGTTAGGTTTAACGTTTCGTTTAACGCTCAAGCCTTTTTAGCTTTTTCGCCATCCGCCAGCCTCTCTGGCGGTTTATGGTTTTTAGACAACCTTGAAAAAAATGAAATATTATCCGGTATTATTAGACCTAACAGGCAGGAAATGCTGCGTGGTCGGGGCGGGCTCTGTGGCTGAACGCAAAGCCAGGTCGCTTATCGATGCGCAAGCTGCGGTTGAGGTGATCAGCCCTGTGCTTTCTTGCGGATTGAAAGTTCTTTTGCGCAAAGGCAAGATCCGTCATATTGCCTCTGATTACCGCCCAGCCTTGATCAAAGGCGCGTTTTTAGTCATTGCCGCCACCGATCATAATAGAGTGAACCTGGCAATATCGCGTGACGCCCAAAAACACGGGATCCTTACCAATATCGTGGATGTCCCCGATATAAGCAACTTTATTGTCCCCTCGGTGATCCATAAACACGGTTTGATCATAGCTATTTCCACCAGCGGCATGGCGCCCTGCCTTTCCAAGAAGATAAGGATTGAGCTTACAAAGGATTTCCTGCCGCGTTACCTGAAACTTTTGAAGATAGTTGATGCGGCAAGAAAAGAGCTTAAGTCTTCCTGTCTAAAAGGGACAGTCAGGAAAGAACTGTTGACCCGGCTGGTTAATTCGCCTAAGGCCTGCGGTTACAGTAAATGTTTTTCTAAAAAAGTACCCGGTAAGATCATCCGGGAAATTCTGTCTGAATTATAATGCCTTTATACGAGATTATTTTTAAATCCACATTCGGTTTATACCTGCTGGCCAGCGCGGGATTTTTTCTTTTTTTTATTACCCAGAATCATCGGATAGGATCAACGGCCGCCATAGCCGGTTTTTGCGGGTTTCTGTTGCATACGTCCATTCTTGTTTACCGCAGCCTTGCTCTCGGGTATCTGGCGGTCTCCAATCTTCACGAGTCTCTTTCATTCTTTGTTTGGTTGGTCATGCTGGTTTATTTTATCGTAGAATCACGGCGCAGATTATGGGCCCACGCCGCGTTTATTATGCCTCTTGTGGTCTTAATGATGGGATACGCCCTGGTCTTGGATAATCAGTCCAGTCCTTTGCCCGTCGCCCTTAAGAGCCCGTGGCTGGCGATACACGCTACTTTGTGTTTTTTGAGCTATGCCTGTTTCCTTATGGCTTTTTGCCTTGGGATAATGTATCTTTGGCAGGAGCGTGAGCTTAAATCCCGGAAACCGGATATGTTCTTTTTTCGCCTGCCTTCATTAGGGTTGATGGACCGGCTGGGTTTCCGCGCTGTGAGTTTCGGGTTCGTTTGTTTGAGCCTGGGGATCATCAGCGGATCGGTCTGGGCCCAGCAGGCCTGGGGATCGTTCTGGAGTTGGGATCCCAAAGAAACCTGGTCGTTGGTCACATGGTTTATTTATTTGGTATATCTGCACGGCCGGTTTATATCCGGCTGGCAGGGCAGGAAAAGCGCTTATGTGGCTATCCTGGGTTTTTTGACCGTGCTTTTTACTTATTTCGGGGTCAGCCTGTTGTTTTCCGGGTTGCATTCTTATTTCAAGTAATATGAACATACAAATAATCGGCCTTAACCATAAAACCGCTCCCATAGAGGTGCGCGAGCGGATATCTATACGCCCGGAAACCATTCCCGGCGCTTTAAGCGCGTTGAAGAGCTGCGGCTGTATACAGGAAGCGTTGATCCTGTCCACTTGCAACCGTACCGAGATATACGCTGTAGCTGAGAATAACCCTCAGGGGCTGATCTCGATAAGAAGTTTTATCAGCGACTTCCATAAAATAGCCTTAAATGCCTTTGAAGGCCATCTGTACAGTTTTAGCGGCAAAGACGCGGTAAGGCATTTGTTCAGGGTGGCCTCTTCCCTTGATTCGATGATCGTGGGTGAAACGCAGATCTTCGGCCAGGTAAAAGACGCTTATTTCGCGGCCAGGCAGTATAACGCCGCGGGCCGGTGTTTATCCTGCCTGTTTGAAGAGGCGATCAGGGTCGGTAAAAAGGTGCGCACTGATACGCAGATCGGCAAAGGAGCGGTATCCACCACTACCGCGGCCATAGAATTGTCGCGCAAGATATTCGAGACCCTGGAAAATAAAAAGGTTTTGATAATCGGCGCGGGAAAGATCGGCGAGCTTACGGTGAAAAATCTTAATTCGCGCGGGGTAAGGACGGTAATGGTGGCTAACCGCACTTTCGCCAGGGCGGAGGAACTGGCCCGGATATTCTGCGGCGAGGCGATCAAGTTTGAAGGGATATCCGCAGCGCTAAAAAACACTGATATCGTGATCAGCTCTACCAGCGCCCCGCATTTTGTCCTGAATAAGGAGGATATCATTGCGGTCATGCGTTCCAGGAAGAGCGGGCCTTTATTCATGATCGACCTGGGGCTCCCCCGCAATATCGATCCGCAGGTAAACGGGATCGATAATGTTTATCTTTATAACATCGATGACCTGGCCCAGGTGGCCGACGCTAATATAAAAGACCGCCGCAAGGAGGCAGCCAAGGCCGAGGCGATAATCGATCTCTGCGTGGAATCTGCGGTAAAAAGGTTGAATGAGATAAAAGAGCAGAAGGAATCTATCTTAAAGTGAATAAAAGAATGATAACCGTCGGAGCCAGGGGAAGCCTTTTGTCCGTGGCTCAGACTGAAGGCGTGATCAGGTCGTTAAAACGCAGATTTCCCCGATACGTTTTTACTTTAAAGCGGATAACCACTTTGGGCGATACGAGCAAGACCTGGAGCCGTCAGGATCAGGGGATATTCGTAAAAGAGATAGAAGAGCAGCTTTTAAACGGGCAGATCGATCTGGCTGTTCACAGCGTCAAGGACCTGCCTTCGCAAATACCCCCGGGTCTTAATCTCGCCGGTATTACCAAAAGGGTTGATCCCCGCGATCTTCTGGTCAGCCGGGATGGAGCGGCTCTGGGCGATCTGAAACCGGGAGCGCTGGTGGGGACCAGTAGCCTGCGCCGCAAAGCATTCCTGATGATCCACAGGCCGGATCTGCGGGTCAGCGATCTGAGGGGCAATCTCGACACCCGGCTGCGCAAGCTCAATGAAGGCCAATATGACGCGATCATAGTGGCGGCAGCGGGAATTAAAAGGCTGGGGATCAAGGGGTTCAAAGGGAAAAAGATCTCCGCGGATATTATGCTTCCTGCCTGCGGCCAGGGCGCGTTGGGGATCGAAGTAAGATCAACAGACCGGCAAATGGTCAGGCTTGCCCGCGCGATAAATTGTCCCCGGACATATGCCTGCGTTTGCTGCGAACGGGAATTCTTGCGCCGGGT
Source organism: Candidatus Omnitrophota bacterium (assembly GCA_023227985.1). Taxonomy (NCBI): domain Bacteria; kingdom Pseudomonadati; phylum Candidatus Omnitrophota; species Candidatus Omnitrophota bacterium. Next base: position 15,055 of record JALOCB010000007.1, read on the forward strand.
CGGCGGAGGGTGCCGTTTACCCATAGCGTCATTTGCCAGGATGATCAAAGGCAATATTTGCCTGAGCGTGTTGATCGCCAGTTTAGACGGTAAAATATCAGTCAGCTTGAAAAAAACTGTTCCGGTAAAAAAATATCTTGTTCTGGCCAGGGAGCTGGCTGAACAGGCTTTGGATAAAGGCGCAAGGCGGATACTAGAGGATATAAATAATGGGTAAGAAGAATAAAGGCAGGGTTTATCTTATCGGCGCAGGCCCCGGTGATCCGGAGCTTTTAACGCTTAAAGGGAAAAGATTATTGGGTCAGGCCGATGTTGTAGTCTACGACCGGCTGGTCAATCCGCGGATCTTGGAGCATATCCCTGCCGGCGTGGAACGCATTTATGTCGGGAAGGCTTCCAGTAGGCATACCTTATCTCAGGATAAGATCAATATGCTCCTGGTCAAGCTGGCGGAAAGCGGCAAAGACGTAGTGCGCCTAAAAGGAGGCGACCCTTTTGTTTTTGGCCGGGGAGGAGAAGAGGTGTTGACCCTGGTCAGCCGGAAGATCCCGTTCGAGATCGTGCCGGGAATAACCAGCGCGATCGCCGTGCCCGCTTATGCCGGTATTCCTGTCACTCAGAGAGGGCTGACTTCCTCTTTTGGGATATTCACCGGGCAGGAAGACCCGGAAAAGGAAAACTCCAGCATAGATTGGCAGAAGATATCGACCGGTTTGGGGACTCTGGTGTTCCTGATGGGTTTTGAGAACCTGGAAAAGATAACCCGCACGCTTATGAAATTCGGCCGCAAGCCCAATACCCCATGCTGTCTTATACAATGGGGAACTTTGCCGGGGCAAAGAAGTCTGGTGGCCGGATTGGGCGATATATTCATCAAAGCTAAAAAAGAGCGATTTTCCGCACCGGCTATTTTGGTAGTGGGAGAGGTTGTTTCACTAAAGAAGAAAATAGACTGGTTCGAGAAAAGGCCGTTATTCGGCAAGAAAATACTGGTTACTGTTCCGTCTGATGATTCAGCCCGGTTGAGCAGGATGATGGAAGGCCAGGGCGGTGAGTGCCGGGATCTTCCGATGATCGCCATTAAGCCTTTGGACGATTATAGCGCCTTAGATAAAGCGATAAAACAGATCGCTGAGTTTGACTGGGTGATCTTTACCAGCCGCAACGGGGTAAAGTTCTTTAGATCCAGGCTGGACCAGCTTAAGAAGGATGTGCGGATATTAAAAGGGGTGAAACTCGCGTGCATCGGCCCTAAGACGGAGGAGAGTCTGAAGGATGCTCTGGGCATAGGAGTGGATATCCGGCCTGAAGAATTCCGCCAGGAAGGTTTGCTCCAGGCTTTCAAAAAAGCCGGCGTCAAGGATAAAAAGATATTGATAGTCCGGGCTATGGAAGCCAGGGATGTTCTGCCCGAAGGTTTGCGTAAAATGGGCGCGGATGTGCGGGTTTTAGCGGCTTATAGGACTGTTCCGGCAGGCCGCAAGCCGGGCGGAGATAAAGACCTTAAAGAGATAGCTATGGTTACTTTTACCAGTTCTTCCTGCGTAGAAGGATTTTTCAGGGCTTTCTCGACCAGGGCTATCCGGACGGCAAAGCGCCGGTTTTTGACTTGTTCGATCGGCCCGGTAACTTCGGCGACTTGCAGGAAATTCGGGCTTAAGGTAGATATCGAGGCAAAAGAATATACCCTGGAAGGCTTGGTCAAGGCTGTTACCGGATATTTCAGGAAAGGCAAGTAATGATAAATATTACAAAACTGTTGTGCGACCTGTCGTCTTATGGAGACGAGCTCAGGTATAAAAAGGGGATGACCGCTTATAACCGCCGGCCGATAGTGGTCTGGAATTGCTCGCGCAAATGCAACCTTTCCTGTATCCATTGTTATTCCAATTCCGCGAATGCCGATTACGAAGGCGAGCTTTCCACGCAGGAAGCAAAAAAGATGATAGATGATCTGGCGGAATTCAAAGTCCCGGTGCTTTTATTTTCCGGCGGCGAACCTTTGCTTAGGCAGGACCTTTTTGAGCTTAATGATTACGCCCATAAGCGGAATATTAAAACGGTTATTTCCACTAACGGCACTCTGATCGATAATGTCCTGGCCCGCAGGATAAAAGACGCAAGCGTGGATTATGTGGGCGTCAGCCTGGACGGGATAGGTCCGAACAACGACCGGTTCAGAGGGATGAAAGGCGCGTTTGATCTGGCCCTTTCCGGGATAAGGAGCCTGGTCGAGGTAAAACAGAAGGTGGGATTGAGATTTACCATCACCCGGCATAATTATCCCGACCTGAAAGGGATCTTCAAGCTGGTTGAAGATGAGGCTATTGACCGGATCTGTTTTTATCATCTGGTTTATTCCGGCAGGGGGTGCAAAATGACCGAGGATGACCTGGAGCGCTCTGATATGCGCCAGTGCATCGACGATATCTGCGCCTGGGCTGTTGCTATGCACAAAAAGGGGATGAATAAAGAGGTCCTCACCGTGGATAACCACGCTGACGCGATTTATATTTACCTTAAAACCAGGAAGAGCGATCCGGCCAAAGCAGGGGAAGTCCTTAGGCTGCTGCAATACAATAAAGGCAATGCTTCGGGTATTGCCATAGCTAACGTGGATAACCGGGGTTTCGTTCACCCTGACCAGTTCTGGCAGAGCCAGACTTTTGGCAACGTCCGCCAGCGCAAATTCGGGGATATCTGGATGGATACCTCCAACGAGGTGATGGCGAAATTAAAAGAACGCATACCTCATATCAAGGGCCGCTGCGCCAGATGCGGGTTCCTGACCCTTTGCAACGCCAATTTCCGGGTCAGGGCGGAAACGATATTCAAGGATATGTGGCAGGAAGATCCGGCGTGTTATCTTACCGAGGAGGAAATATGTTTTATCCCGTCTGTCGTCCTAAAAGATTAAGGCAGAACGATAAATTCCGCAGGCTGGTCAGGGAGAACCGGGTCAGCCCGGATAATCTTATCGCGCCTTTTTTTGTCTTACCGGGTAAGAATATCAAGAAGCCGATCAACGCTATGCCCGGAAATTTCCAGTTGTCGATAGACAACCTTTTGCGTGAGGTAAAACAGGTAAGGGACCTGGGCATACCGGCGATAATGCTTTTCGGGATACCCCGGAAAAAAGACAACCTGGGGACAGAGGCGTACGCCGAATACGGAATAGTGCAGCAGGCGATCCGCGAGATAAAGAAAAAGGTGCCGGATATACTGGTGGTCACAGACGTGTGCCTGTGTGAATACACCAGCCATGGCCATTGCGGCATTGTCACCAAGGCAGGCAAAGAAAAGGGTTATTTTAATATCGACAATGACGCTACCCTGGAACTATTAGCTAATACCGCTATTTCGCATGTCCAGGCAGGCGCGGATATGGTCGGGCCTTCAGCGATGATGGACGGACAGGTCCAGGCGATCAGGCAAGGGTTGGATGAAGCCGGTTATCTAGAAACCCCGATCATGGCTTACAGCGCCAAATACGCCTCGGGTTTTTACGGGCCTTTCCGCCAGGCGGCAGGATCAACTCCGCAATTCGGCGACCGCAGGTCATATCAGATGGACCCGGCTAACAGCCGTGAGGCGGTCAGGGAAGTGGAATTGGATATTGCCGAAGGCGCGGATATCGTTATGGTCAAGCCCGCTCTGGCATATTTGGATATAATCGCTAAAGTTAAAGATAAATTCAATGTCCCGGTGGCCGCGTATAACGTGAGCGGGGAGTTTTCCATGGTCAAGGCCGCGGATAAGGCCGGCTGGATAGACGGGCAAAGGGTGGCCCGGGAAATTTTGACCGCGATCAAGCGCGCCGGAGCGGATATCATTATCACCTATCACGCTAAAGAGATCGCCGGTTCATTGAAATGAAACTTTCGTATTGCTCTTTATAAATTTTAACGGGTCCTGTTTTTAGCTTTGTGGCTTTGCTTCGCGCACGGAGTATTTTTGCCGTACGCTACGGTTTACGCCTCATTCCCGTAGCGGCTTTCGCCAGGCGTTTCGATACTCCCATTCGGCGTAATCCCTTGCGTACATCTGCCGGAAATCTCCTGATTGTGCGCTCCAGCAAACCCACAAAAGTATAATCTAATTCGTTAAAACGAGAATTGTTCAAGAACAGTTTAATTGAATAAATGAATCTGGCGGTTTGCGAGCGAATGGAGGTTTTAGCCAAAGCAGCTTGAGCTGGCGAGGGCATCCAAACGCGTAAACATTTGGACGACGAGCATGTTCGAGACCGTCTTGGGCGGTAAGCCCGACGGGCGAGTTGCGCAGGAGCCGAGAAAGCGAAAGACCTTTGGCGGCCTGATAGGGTAAAACCGACTTTGAGCGAGGAACCCGGCAGATTCATTAATCAGAATATTATTTTTAAGAAAACTATGATAATTTCCTGGAATACTACAAAAGCCTGTAATTTGAAGTGCGAGCACTGCTACCGCGACGCCGGGCTTAAGGATCCTCAGGAGTTGAATACCTTTGAGGGCAAAGACCTGTTGTCGGAAATCGCCAAAAGCGGTTTTAAGATAGTTATACTCAGCGGCGGCGAGCCGTTGATGCGCAAAGATATTTTTGAGCTGATCTCTTTTGCCAAGGAGCAAGGATTAAGGCCGGTGTTGGGCTCTAACGGCACGTTGATTACTTCGGATATTGCCAGGCGATTAAAGGAATGCGGCCTTAGCCGGGCGGGGATCAGCTTGGATAGCACGGATCCTGTTATACATGACGATTTCCGAAAGCAAAAGGGCGCGTGGCAAGCTACGGTGGACGCGATGAAGATATGTAAAAAAGAGGAGTTGGATTTTCAGGTGCATACTACTGTTACGAAGAGGAATTGGCGGGAGATCATCAAGATCACTGATTTTGTAGAGGGACTGGGCGCGAAAGCGCATCATATATTCTTCCTGGTCCCCAGCGGCAGGGGTAAGGAGATCAGCGATGTCTTCATTTATTCAGAAGAGATCCGCCAGGTATTGGAAGAGATCTTAAATAAACAAAAACAGACAAAAATGGAATTAAAACCGGTTTGCGCCCCGCAGTTCGTGCCTTTGGCCCGCGAGATGGGATTGGACCTGCGTTTTCAAAAAGGCTGCCTGGCCGGAATAAGTTATTGCTGCATACTGCCTAACGGGGATGTACATCCTTGCCCGTACCTTCCGCTCCTGGCTGGCAATGTCCGCCGGACCAAATTCAGCGAGTTATGGAAGAGCAGCGATATTTTTCTTAAACTGCGCTCAGGTGATTACAGCGGTTCATGCGGGTCCTGCGTGAATAAGGATTCCTGCGCGGGATGCCGGGCGCGGGCTTATCATGACAGCGGGGACCTTATGTCAGAGGACCCGGAGTGTTTTTATAATGTTAAATAAGAGTGACCGGTTATTGCTGGAGGAATTGCAGGATGGATTCCCGTTAAACTCCCGTCCGTACGCACGGATCGCCGCCAGGATCGGGATGAGCGAAAAAGCGCTTATCCATAAGCTTAAGAAGTTAAAGAAGGATAAGGTTATCCGTTATGTGGGGGCGATCTTTGATAACCGGGCGCTGGGGGTTAATTCGACGTTAGTGGCGATGGCTGTGCCGGAAAATTCGCTATCCCGAGTGGTTGATCTGGTTAACGCTCTTCCGCAGGTAAGCCATAATTATTTAAGGGGCGGGGAATTCAACCTTTGGTTCACACTTTCCGCGGCGGACAAAGCCGGATTGAAAAAGTTGTTGGCGTGGATAAAGAAAGAAACCGGGATAAAGAAGTGTCTGGGGCTGGATACTGTAAGGGTGTTTAAGATCAACGCCAGGTTTGATCTGGGAACGGGCAATAAATCGAAAGTGGCAATGGCCGCAAGCTGTAAAAAACATTGCGGTACGGCTCCCGCGTCAGAGATAAAATATATTTCCGGATTGAATAAGCCCATGGAGATTACTGAGCGGCCATTTGCGCTTTTAGCCGATAATCTGGGGTTGAGCACGGAGCGCGTGCTTAAACTACTCGCGGGTTATAAGAAGAAAGGATGGCTGCGCAGGATCGGGATGATCCTGGATCATTTAAGCGCCGGGCTCAGATCAAATGCCTTGGTGGTATGGAAAGTCCCGGAAACTAGGATAGAAGCCGCGGCAAAGTGCTTCAGCGCGTTTTCCGGGATAAGCCATTGTTACCAGAGACGTGTTTTTACGGATTGGCCGTATAATATTTATACCATGCTGCACGCCTCGGATAAGAAATCAGCTGTTGAACTGATAAAACGCATTTCTGATAGCGCCGGCCTGAAGCAATACCGGGTTTTGTTTACCCTGAAAGAACTGAAAAAGGAAAAGACCGATCTTGAAAAAATATTTAACCCCTGTTAACAAGGCAGGCTGATTATGGATGAGCGAAGGAAATATATCAGGGTTAGCAGTAAAATAAGGGTTGTTTGTAAAGCGGCCGGTGACACCCAGGAACATAATGCTTATACGGCCGATATATCCGCTGGAGGCGTTTGTTTGTGGCTGGTGAAGATAATCAAGCCGGGAACTATGCTGGATATGGATTTTTATCTTCCTGCGATCAAGGAGCCGTTTATCTGCAAGGGCCGGGTCCTGCGACAGAGTTTGCGGCCCCATAAAGGACCGGACGACAAGTTCTATTATGAGACAGGTATGGTTTTTGATGGTCTTTCTCTCAAGAACCGGATGGCGCTGATTTATTACGTGCACGAAAAAATGAAGGAATAAAGGGCGTTAGCCCGGGTTTATTGCCTAAAGATATTCTTGCCAAAAGAAAGGCTGAGAAATGATAAAAGAAAAAAGAAAATATAAGCGGGTCATGGTAAAGATAAACCTCATTTATAAAGTGATGGGGGTTAGAGGAGAGGCTTCATTGTGGACCGTGGATCTGGGCGGCGGCGGTCTCAGGCTGCAGCTTAGAGAAAAGGCCAAGCCCGGGACGATGGTGGAAATGGGCATATCCGTTCCTCCAGGTGACCCGATATTTTTCTCTCTGGGCAGGATCGTCTGGCAGCGCAGATGCCCGGATAATGTGGAGGAACCTTTAAGATACTACGAAACCGGGGTGGAGTTTGTGAAGATGGATGTTGAGAACCGGGCCAAGGTGATCAAGTTCGTGCACGCGAAATTAAAAGAGACGGGAAATGAATCTTAAGCGTTCGGAGAAGGCGTTCAAGCAGGCGGTCAAGTTCCTGGCCGGCGGGGTGAACAGCCCGGTGCGGGCCTTTAAAGCTGTGGGCGGCAGCCCGCTTTTTATTAAAAAGGCTGTTGGTTCGAAGATATCCGATCTGGATAATAATCGTTATGTCGATTATGTGATGAGTTGGGGGGCGATGATCTTGGGGCATTTGCATCCGTCTGTCGTAAAAGCGGTGAAGAATGCCTTGAATTCGGGGATGAGCTTCGGTGCTCCCACTGAGAATGAAACCCTTCTCGGCCGGATGATCTCGGAGGCTGTCCCTTCCGTGGAGATGATCCGCTTGGTAAATTCCGGGACAGAGGCTGCAATGAGCGCCATAAGGCTGGCCCGGGGTTATACCAAAAGGGATAAAATAGTCAAATTCGACGGATGTTATCATGGCCATTGCGACAGCCTTCTGGTAAAAGCCGGCTCAGGCGCGGCGACATTCGGGGTTTCTGACAGCGCTGGAGTTACCGCGAGCTTAAGCAAGGATACAATAGTATTGCCTTACAATGATATCGACGCTCTGAGGACCGCGTTAAAAGAAAACCATAAAGATATTGCCTGCGTGATAATAGAGCCGGTAGCCGCGAATATGGGCGTGGTTATGCCGGAAATAGATTTTTTGGTTTGTTTACGGGAGTTGACCGCGAAATACAAGATCGTCCTGATATTTGACGAGGTTATCTCCGGTTTTCGTTTCACTTTCGGCGGGGCGCAAAGTCTTTTCGGGATAGAACCCGATCTTACCTGTCTGGGGAAAATAATCGGCGGAGGCATGCCTTTGGCTGCTTACGGCGGCAGAAAAGAGATAATGGGGTGTTTAAGTCCCTTAGGAGGCGTTTATCAGGCTGGGACGCTCTCCGGCAATCCCATAGCCGTGAGCGCGGGGATCTCTACTTTGAATGCACTCTCAAAACTGGATTATCTGGAGCTGAATGAAAAAGCAATTGAACTATGCCAGGTCATGGAAGACAGTTTAATGCGGAATAACCGGAAATTTACGATCAACCGGGCAGGTTCGATCTTCACGTTTTTCTTCACTGAAAATAAAGTCCGGGATTTCAAGAGCGCTAAAGGTTCCGATACCCGGAAATACGCGGTGTATTTCCGGGAGATGCTCAAACAGGGGATATATCTCGCGCCTTCCCAGTTCGAGGCGAATTTCGTTTCTTTCGCGCATACCGACGAAGACCTGCGTAAGACCGTAAAAGCGTTCAATAAGGCGATAAAGAAAATATAAATTAATCGGGGGGTTGTATGTGCCTGTCTGGGTTGAAAGAAAACAAAATAGTTAAATTTCTTGGTTCGATAAAATTAGCTTTTATATTGTTTTGCTGTTTGATCCTGGCTTGCCTGTACGGGGCCCTGGTTCCCGAAGAGCTCAGGCCGGAAGTATATTATAGTTGGTGGTTCTTGTCGTTGTTGTTCTTATTCGCCGGCAATCTTTTGATCTGCGGTTTATCCAGGTTTGCCAGGTCTTTTAATAAATTAGGCTCCACTCTTACGCACGCGGCTGTTCTGGTTATTCTGGCGGGATCGCTGTACAGTTATCTTTTCGCGGTGCGCGGGACCATTGAATTCACCGAAGGACAGGGGATCGATAGTTTTGTCTCCAATAAAGGAGAACAATCCCTGGGGTTTGAGGTGGTCCTGGATGATTTTAACCTCGCCTGGTATGCGCCCTATAATTACAAGGTTAAGTTTTTTGTGCAGGATAAGGGAATAAAGGGAGTAGCACTGGTAAAACAGCATAAGCCGTACGCTATAAAAGGGAGCGGTTATTTGTTCACTGTGCTGGAATATTTTCCGGATTTCAAGATGGGCGAGGATGGCGTCCCGCGGAATAATTCCGAACAGCCGGATAACCCGGCGGTCCTGATCGAGATCAAGGGCCTCGGAGGCATCGAGCAGAGATGGTTGTTCGCCAGACATCCGGAGATCTCGATGTCCAGCGACAAGAATATAAAATTCCTGTTCAGCATAGCCCCGGCGATCCGTGAATTTTCCAGCAGGGTAAGGTTCATAGACGGCAGCCAACAGGCGCAAAGAGTGATCAAGGTCAATTCGCCCTGTGAATTCAAAGGCTATACTTTTTATCAGTCCGGTTATGACGCAGGAAGGCTGGATTGGACAGCTTTGGATGTGGTAAAAGACCCGGGTGTTTTTTGGGTCTTTATCGGTTTTATACTTTTAAACTTCGGTATAATCATTAATTATCTTCAGAAGATAAAGCCGGTTAAAGATGGCGGAAAGGGGGCTGCATGCAGGTAATCTTTCTAAGGATAGCCCTTGGTTCTTATCTGCTGTCATTTTTGTCAGGCTGGTTGAATTCATATTTTAGAAACGATCTTTTCCCGATGCTGGCGGTATGGCTGTTGAAGGCGGGGTTTTTACTGCATACGCTGATACTGGCTATGCGCTGGTATGAGGCTAAGCGTCCCCCCTTCGCTAATATGTACGAGGCGTTGGTGCTTTTCGCCTGGTCAATAATACTTATTTACATGCTTTTTGACCTTATTTACAAGATCAGGTTTATCTCCAGGCCGGTCACTGCGTTGGTCCTTATTGTCATGGGTTTTGCCGCGGTTTTAGATAATTCCATCGGGCCGTTAATGCCGGCGCTGCAAAGCAGGTGGATAATCATTCACGTGGTAAGTTATTTCCTGGGATACGCGGCAATGAGCTTATCGGTTATTTGCGGGATATATTTTTTGAATAGCAGCAAGGGCGTTAATCCGAATGAGGAAAAATTAAGAACCCTGGACAGTTTGGGTTATTACAGCATAGCTTTTGCGTTCCCTTTTTTGACTATAGGTATGACCACAGGGTCGATATGGGCGAATGTGGCCTGGGGCACATACTGGAACTGGGACCCTAAAGAGACTTGTTCATTGATTACCTGGATGGTCTACGCTTTATACCTGCATCTGAGGATGTTTAAAGGGCTGAAAGCCGAAAAAGCGGCATGGCTTTCCGTGATCGGATATTTTGCCGTGCTCTTTACCTTTGTCGGCGTGAATTTCATTCTCCCCGGCTTGCACAGCTATTCCTAACCCCCTGTAGACGTTGTACGTAATTAATTGTCCCACTTAGAGTTACAAATAAATGTTTTTAAAAAACATTTATTTGTAACTGCCTATTCCGTAGCAGGTTAGCTACAACGTCTACCGGTTTTATTTTACTTGACATGATTTTGGAATAGTGTTATTATTTTAATAATCGTAATATTAAGGAGAGGGGTAATGTCGGAACTGGTAAGGTTCGGGGTATCGCTGGAAAAGGAGCTTTTACGCAAGCTTGATGGGTTGCGCCTAGAAAAAGGTTATCCCAACCGCTCAGAGGCGATCCGGGACCTTGTGCGCAAAGAGCTGGTCAAGAAGGAATGGGATGATGGCAAGGAAGTGGTCGGAGCGATAACTCTGGTTTATGACCACCATAAAAGAGAGTTGGTCAATAAACTGACTAATTTACAGCATGATTTTACCGGCTTGATCTTCGCCAGCCAGCATATTCATATCGATCATCATAATTGCATGGAGATTATAGCGGTGAAGGGCGCCCCGTCGAATATCGAAGAGCTTTCCGATAAGATGAAAGGGACTAAGGGGGTTAAATTCGGGGCTTTAAGCATGGCTACTACGGGTAGGGGCTTGGAATAATTATGGGGATTATTTTTTTGTCCGTTGGTAACACGATTATTTAAATCGTGCTAAAAAAGGAGGTGCGCGTGTTACGGGGTAGAATGGCCATAAATATTCTTTTGGGGATTTGTGTTGTCTTCTGTTTCCGGCAGGGCGTCGGTTTTGCCGCGGATACTGTCGCGAATGAGGATGTGCTCGAGCAGATACGGTATCTTAAGAAAACCATCCGGGAACAGCAGCAAAAGATCGAAGCGCTTGAGCATCGGGTATCCCGTCAGGAAAACACCGGCCGGGAGATCGGAACTATTGTGCCGGTTTCGGAGATCGACCGGCGTATTGACGAACGCCTCTCCCAGAAAGCCCCGGCGTATCAATTAATGGAAGGGTTATCCATGAGCGTGGGAGCTACCACTATTGTGCAGTCAGTGCACAACGCCAATGGGGCAACCCAGCTTTCCGGCAAAGAGGATGTTACCGATAGCTCTGTTTCCACCGATATCACGCTCAATAAGAAATTCGAGGATTACGGTGAAGGGTTCGTGTATGTTACCGCGGGTCAGGGCAAAGGCGTTGAAGATGAGTTACAGTTGTACAGTAATGTGAACTATGACGCTGACGATGACCAGAATGTGCGTTTGTCAGAGGCGTGGTATGAACATTATTTCAAGTCTGTTTCCGGGGCGCTCGCTTTCGGTAAACTTGATCCCACAAAATATATCGATACTAACAGTTACGCTAATGACGAGACAACGCAGTTCCTGGGCAGGATGTTCCGGAATTCCGCGGTCGTTGAATTTCCCTCTAACGCTGGCGGCGCGCATTTCGGAGCCTCGCCTAGCGAGTTTTACAGTATTAATCTTGTGGCAGTGGACGCGGATGCGGATTGGGAGGATGCGTTCGACGGGATGTTCCTCGCCGGCCAGTTTAATCTCAAACCTAAACTGTTCAACCGGGAAGGCAACTACCGTTTCTTTGTCTGGAATAACGGGGCCAACCACAGTAATTGGTCGGATCCGGCAAAGGATAAGGAGAACGGTTATGGATACGGCTTAAGCTTTGACCAGGAATTGACCGATAACCTGGGTATTTTTGCCCGTTACGGCTGGCAGGACCCCAAGGTATATATGAACGGCAGCGATTTCTCGCTTGAACAATCATGGAGCATCGGACCGCAGATCAAAGGGGTTTTATGGGGCAGGCCGGATGATGTTGTTGGTATAGGCTTTGGCCAGATCATACCTTCCAATAAGTACAAGCAGGCGAATAACCTTCAGGCTAAGACTGAAAGTCATATGGAATGCTATTATAATTTCAAGATTAATGAGCATTTAAGCCTCAGCCCGGACCTGCAGGTTATCTGGCAGCCTTACGGCAAGGACAGCGCTAACGGCGACGGGACTATTGTTGTGGGCGGCTTGCGGGGACAGTTGGACTTTTAACGAAAAACTAGTATAATATTTAACAATGGAGGAATTGCGATGCATATGGCAGACGCGTTGATATCCCCGGTTGTGGGCGGGGCTATGTGGGCTGTTACCGCGGGGCTTATCGCGTACAGCGCTAAAAAGGTCAGGGAGGAAGCGGATGACCGTAAAGTTCCGCTTATGGGCGTGCTGGGCGCTTTTATATTCGCCGCGCAGATGATCAATTTCAGCATTCCGGCTACAGGATCAAGCGGCCATTTGGGCGGAGGGATGATCCTGGCTATCATCTTAGGGCCTTACGCGGCTTTTTTGGTCATGGCCTCAGTGCTTATCGTCCAGGCGCTTTTTTTTGCCGACGGAGGCCTGCTCGCGCTGGGCTGCAATATTTTTAATCTGGGATTCTTTCCTGCTTTTATCGCCTACCCTTTGATCTATCGCAAGATCGCCGGAGATGGTTCTTCATCAAAGCGCATTATGACGGCTGCGATTATTGCCGGGGTGATCGGGTTGCAATTGGGCGCGTTTAGTGTTGTCCTGGAAACGATATTTTCAGGCATATCCGAACTGCCGTTCAGCACATTCGTATTGTTGATGCAGCCGATCCATTTGGCTATAGGTGTTGTGGAAGGGCTGGTTACCGCCGCAGTGGTAACCTTTGTCTGGAAGGCCCGGCCGGAGATATTGAACGCTGCCGCGCATTCTACGGCGATAGAGAAAGTAGATACCAGAAAGGTCATTACGGGGTTATTAGTGGCCGCTATTGTAGTTGGAGGGGCATTAAGCTGGTTCGCTTCAGCCAATCCTGACGGTCTGGAATGGGCGATGTTCAAGACTTCGGGCAAAGAAGAACTAGAGAGCGTTGATCCTGTCCACGTTTCTGCTTCCAGCATCCAGGAGAAAACCGCGTTTCTGCCGGACTATGGTTTTAAGAAAAACGAATCTGCTCAAGTATTTACTGATGTCAACGCTTTAGAAGCAGCGGTAAAACCATCCTGGCCGGCGGTTGATCCGGGGACCTCTGTATCAGGGCTGGCCGGGGGAGCTTTGACCATAGCCTTGGTATTTTTGATCGGACTATTGGTTAAACGCCGTACTCCGAAAAGCGCGGGTTAACCCGATCATTTACATAAAGGGGCATTCAGCAGGCAGTGCCGGTAGCCGGTACTGCCTGCCTTGTCTATAAGAATGAATAAGATCAACGGTAATTTTCTGGATATAGGGTATATGGATACTTTGGCCTGCGCCGACAGCCCTGTGCACAGGCTGGATCCCCGGGCCAAATTAATAGCCACGTTTGTTTTTATCGTGACTGTCGTGTCTTTTGACAGGTATGCCATATCCGGGTTGCTGCCGTTTTTTATCTTTCCCGTGGTAATGATCTCCGTTGCCGGGTTGCCGGCCAGGTATATCCTTAGAAAAGTGCTTTTGATCTCGCCTTTCGCGATATTGATCGCGATATGTAATCCTTTTCTGGACCGGAGTATTCTTTTTCATGTAGGGGGGATCAATATTTCCGGCGGCTGGGTTTCTTTTATCTCTATACTCCTGCGTTTCTTTTTAACGGTGACCGCGGCATTGGTATTGGTTGCATCCACCGGTTTTAACGCGGTCTGCCTGGCATTGTCCAAGCTGGGACTGCCTAAGCCTTTTGTTATGCAGTTATTATTTCTCTACCGATATATTTTTGTCCTGCTGGAAGAAACAGAAAGGCTGGTCCGGGCCAGGGCGCTGAGATCTTTTAGCGGCACCGCTATGAAGTTAACAACGTTCACTTCCCTGATCAGCCATCTTTTACTGCGCACGCTGGACCGCGCCCAACGTATATATCTGGCCATGTGTTGCCGCGGTTTTGACGGGAATGTCCGGCTTATCCGGTCAATGAAGAAGGGTCGCAGCGAAATAATATTCGTGGCAGGCTGGTCGGTATTGTTCATTATTTTAAGGTATTGGAATATTCCTTTACATGTCGGCGCGTTGATCACCCGGAGGAGTCTATGAGCCACCATATCGTCGAAGCTATGGACCTGCATTATACCTATCCTGACAAAACCGCGGCGTTGGCCGGCGTATCCTTCCGGATCTCCCATGGGGAATCAGTGGCCCTGGTAGGCGAGAACGGCGCAGGCAAATCCACGCTGTTATTGCATTTGAACGGATATCTGCGCGCCACGTCCGGCAAGGTGCGTATCGGGGATTGTTTGTTGACTCCCCAGAACCTGTCGATCGTGCGCCGCAGCGTAGGGATGGTATTCCAAAATCCCGACGACCAATTGTTCATGCCTACGGTATTTGATGATGTGGCTTTCGGCCCGCTTAATCTTGGCTTGCCCAAAGAGGAGGTGGAGCGCAAAGTCGTTGTGGCCCTGGAAACCGTGGGCATGGCGCATCTGGCAAAGCGTCCGCCGTATAAGCTCTCCCAGGGGGAAAAGCGCTCCGTGGCTATAGCCACGGTCCTGGCCATGTCGCCGGATATCCTGGTTATGGATGAACCTACTTCCAGCCTTGACCCGCGCTCGCGCAGGCGGCTGATCGAACTGCTCAAGACCTTCCGCCATACCAAGATAATCGCCACTCACGACCTGGATATGGCAATGGACCTTTGTGAGAGGGCTATTGTTCTTCACCGGGGAAAGGTCACTGCCGACGGTCCGACGGCAGAACTTTTCCAGGATGAAGGCCTTCTTTCCCGCAGCTGCCTGGAGAAACCGCTGCGCATGCAGCATTGTGCAAAGACCGGGTCTTGAAACCGGTTGGGGCAGCGATATTTATTGAATAAATATGCCGGGATGATACAATTTAAAATAACCGGGATGACCTTGTATGCAGGCAGCGGATAAACTAAAGAAGCTTCGGTGTATCTTAAAAGAAATGCGTTCGGTGCTGGTCGCTTTTTCCGGTGGAGCGGACAGCGCTTTCTTGCTTGCGGTAGCGGAAAGTGTCCTTAAGGGGGATGTGCTGGCGGTAACCGGGGTTTCCCCGTCGATATCCCTTAAGGAGATCGATGAGGCGTCCCAATTGGCTAAAATACTGAAAGTCAGGCACAGGAGGATAAAATATAGCCTGTCCAAAGAATTCTGGCGAAATTCCGCCAAACGGTGCTATTATTGTAAGAAGGCTTTATTTATAAGATTAAAAAATATTGCCGGAAGGCAAAAGCTGTCTTGTATTGCCGATGCCACAAATACCGATGACCGCCTTGATTATAGGCCAGGCGCAGCGGCTCTGAAGGAATTGGGAATAAGGAGCCCGCTTCAAGAAGCGGGATTGAGCAAGAAAGAGATCCGGCTGCTTTCCCGTAAGATCGGCCTTAAGTCCTGGGATAAGCAGGCGTCAGCCTGTCTTGCTTCCCGGATCCCTTATAATGAGCGCATAACTCCGGAAAAGCTTTTGCGGGTCGGCAAAGCCGAGGAATTCATCCGCGGGCTGGGTTTTGATCAGGTTAGGGTGCGTTCGCACGCAGGACTGGCTAGGGTGGAATTGGGCCGGGGAGATATTCCCAAGGCTGTTAAGGTGAAGGAAAAGATATTACGTAAATTGCGGAGCCTGGGTTTTGTTTATGTGACTGTTGATCTGGAAGGTTACCGCGTCGGTTCGCTGAATGAGGTATTGGGATGGAAAAAAATAAAATAACCGCGCTGCTTAAGCGTGTAAGAGAAAAAAAGATAACGATCAACGATGCTTTCATGAAATTAAGGCATCTGCCTTATGAGGACCTGGGTTTTGCCAAGGTCGATCATCATCGTTTGATGCGCACTGGTTTCCCCGAGGTGATCTTTTGCCAGGGGAAAACCCCGGAACAGATACTGGCGATATTCAAGGCGCTTTCCCGGAAGAATAAAAAAGTGCTTTTGACCCGTGTTGACGGGAAAATGTTCAAGAAGATCAAAAGCATAAACCGCAGGGTATTTTATAACGCGCAAGCTCGGACTGTTTGTCTTGACGGGGCAAAGCCTGTCCGGGAAGGATTGGTTTCAGTGGTCTGCGCAGGCACAGCCGATATCACGGCGGCTGAAGAGGCGGCGGTCACGGCTGAGCTTTTTGGCAGCCGCGTGGAAAGGGTCTATGATGTGGGTGTGGCAGGCCTGCACCGTCTTTTAGGCTCGTTTAAAAAAATCTCAGCAAGCCGGTGCATCATTGTTTTAGCCGGAATGGACGGTGTTTTGCCCTCGGTAATAGGCGGTCTTGCTTCCTGTCCGGTGGTCGCTGTGCCGACATCAGTGGGTTACGGCGCTAATTTTAAAGGTATCGCGCCTCTTTTGACGATGCTCAACAGCTGCGCCCCGGGAGTGTCCGTGGTTAATATCGATAACGGCTTTGGCGCCGGATACATCGCTTCTCTTATCAACAGGGGCGCGGCATGCGTGACCTAAAGCCTGTTTTGAAACAGATAGAAGGCAACGAACGGTTCCAGCGTTTGCTCGCCGGAGCCCCTTTTACCGCCGGGATCAAATCAGGGGCAGTGATACTGGCCCCCGGCGAATCCGTGGGCGAGCATAAAACCGAATCCCGGGAAGAGGCGATCGTCATATTGGAAGGCCGGGCGGATGTTCATATCCAAGGTAAATCCGCGTTTACCGCTGAAGCGCAAAGCCTGGTCTATATACCCCCTGAAACAAACCATGACATAAAAAATAACGGCGATAAGAAACTGCGCTATGTTTATGTGGTTGTTCCTGTCCTGCCTTGAGTTTATTAATATGCCACGTTGTGCTTGGCGGGTGATATAAATCTCATTGCCTAATAAGATATCCCGGGGTAAAATAATACCAAATAACTAATTCTCCCAAATAAGAGGTGCTTATGAGTGGCGTGCTCTGCATAATCCTGGGCGGCGGAAGAGGGACAAGGCTTTTTCCTTTGACCAAATACCGGGCAAAGCCCGCGGTTCCTATCGCCGGGAAATACCGTCTGATCGATGTGCCGATAAGCAATTGCCTTAATTCCGGGTTCAATAAGATATATATCCTGACCCAATTCAACTCAAAATCTCTGAATAATCATATTTCCCGCGCTTATAAGCTGGACTCATTCTTCGGTGGTTTTGTGGAGATCATTGCCGCTGACCAGGCGATGGATCATGGAGACTGGTTCCAGGGCTCGGCTGACGCGGTGCGCAAAAGCTTCAAGCATTTTAACGACCCGAGGATCAAGCATATCCTGATCCTTTCGGGGGACCAGTTGTATAAAATGGATTTCAGCAAATTATTCAATTTTCACCTGGAGAAAAAATCCCAGATAACCGTCGCCTGCAACGCGGTGGATGGGAAGGATACCTCGGAATTGGGCATCATGGGCGTAGATAAGAACCAGCGGATAAAAACTTTTGTCGAAAAGCCCGGTTCTGCCGGGGCTATTCAGGGAATGGATGTGCGGGTAGAAGGCAAGGAGAAATTTCTTGCTTCGATGGGTATTTACCTGTTTGACAAAAGCGTCCTGGAAGGCCTGTTGGCGGATAACCGCAAGGATGATTTCGGTAAAGAGGTGATCCCTCAGGCGATCGCGGATAAACCCGCGCACGCCTTTATCTATAACGGGTACTGGAAGGATATTGGTTCTATTGAATCGTTCTACCAAGAGAATATGGCGTTCACTGACCTGAAACCGCCGCTTGACCTGTTTGACGAGGACTGGCAGTTCTATACCCGTCCGCGTTATCTGCCTTTATCCCGGGTGATAAAAAGCGAGATAGAGAATTCCAATGTCGCCGAGGGGGCGATCATCGAGAGGTCCCGGATCACCCATTCTATCGTGGGTTTGAGAAGCAGGATCGGCGCGGATTCGGTTATCGAAGACTCGATCCTTATGGGTAACGACTATTATGATATGGATGCTTCCGGCGGCAAGGCTAATGCCCAGCCCGGTCTGGGTATCGGCAAGGGGTGTGTGATCAAAAAGGCGATAGTGGATAAGAATGTTCGGATCGGGGATAACGTAAAGATCGTCAACGACAAGAATGTCCGGGAATTCGAGAATGAATATTGCGTGATCCGCAACGGGATAATAATCGTTCCCAAGAATACGGTCATGCCTTCAGGCACGGTCATATAAACAGATGATAAACAAGAAAAAGGTCCTGGTGATAGATGACAGCAAGCTTATCCTCACGATGATCGCGGATGAGCTGGAAATGCGCGGGTTCGAGTTCATTGCGGTTTCCGACGGAGCTCAGGGCCTGAAGAAAGTAAAAGAATCAAAGCCCGATATTATTATCCTGGATCTTATATTGCCCGGTCTTTCCGGTGAAGAGGTGTGCCGGGAGATAAGAAGGGATGAGAGGACATTCGATATCCCGGTTATCATGCTTACCGCCAAGAATACGGACGCGGATAAGATCATCGGCAAGGTTATCGGAGCCGACTGCTATATCCCCAAGCCGTTTGAGATGGATAACCTTTTGAAGGAAATAACCCGGCTCATTAAATAACAGGTAGCATTACGATGAAGCTGCGCCGCTGCCTTTTGTTGCTCCTTGTTTTGGGAATAGCCGGTTCTCCGGCTGCCCGGGCTGAAACAGCCCAACTTTCCTGGAAAGTCCTCTCCCAGAAACTGCAAAGCCGGGTGGATAAAGGTCTCCTGGGTAATGATGTAAGGGTTTCTTTTCAGAACTGCCCTTTAGGCGACTATAAAGCTGAAGAACTGATGGCTTACACTATGCGCGGTGACGGGTGGGTTGTCATCCAGATGCGCAATAAGGTCAAGGAACTGAAGGTATCGCCTGCCGAGCTTATCTGGCTCTCTAAATTTCTGCTCGAGCATAACCTGGGGGATTTCCCGGAACAAGAATCGCCGGCGGATAACAGCGCTTCTTATGGGATAATCATCAGCATAGAAGGTCATCGTAAATCCATTCAGCTTTATAATTTGCTTAATGATGTTGACCGGGAGATCGTCTGGCAATACCTTTTCCGGCTAGGTCAGCTTATCCTGACGGAAGTGGGATTACGGGATAAAGCTGAGCCGCTGTTGCCGGTATGCAAAGGCGTAGTCGGGTATACCGAGATCGACAGCAATAACGACAGACGGGCCGAATGGCTGCGGCTGGAGCTGGGATTTTACAGCTTTAAACCGGGGGATTATACAGTTAACTTCGGCGGGTATAGACAAAATATATTTTTATCTCAAGGTAATTCCATCCGGGAGTTCGCGTTAAATACCTATTTATTGTCCAGTCCTGATCTTCAGTTGAAAGAATACCTGCAATTCGCGATAAATTCCCCGGGAGATGACCCGTTAAAACCTTATAAAATGGACCTGGGATTGGATTCTTATTTATACAAGTTAAATGTTTCCCGTTTGCAGCCGGATCTTTTTTTTAAAGGGAGCGGCCGGCATAGTTTTAGATTAGGTCTGGATCAGACCGTGTTCCTGGGGGTTAAAAGGAATGACGCGTATCCGGATGAGGTCATCCACCGCTTCAGCATATCCGGAATAGCGCCGGGTGAGGTTAGGCTTGGCCCCGGGGAAGGCGAAGGCCAGACGATAAAAGTGGATGATAATGAGATCACCTTGGATTTTTACGGATGCATTTCCAGTGCGCTGCGGCTTAAGGCGATAGAAGGTAATTACGCGGTATTTGAGACTGGGTGGAATATCCCGGATAAAGATTTGCTTAAGGAAAAGATAAGCGATTACCGGGATTACATTGCCAGCGGTAAATTCAAAGATAATGAAGAGTCTCTGAAGTTTTCTATCGGCTATTACGAGGAGTGCCTGGGGGATTTGCGCACGCTCGATGATCTGGCGGTAAGGGTGATTTATTCCCAGCCTTCAACTGGGGAGATGTTATGGGAAAATGGGTCATGAGGATAAATTTTTGTCTGTTGGGGGTTATTAATTCCCGCAGCCCGTTTTCTGTCCAGGCGCAAGAGGATAGTATCCCCCGCGGTCAAAGGTAACCCGAAAAGGAAGTTTGCTGGTCTTGGGAAATACCGCTGAATATGCCGGTCGCAGGATATTGGATATGCACGAGGAGTCTGAACAATTGGTTGAAGACGAGCGACAGCAAATTAATCCATAAAACGGTATTTTTTTCTGCGAATGATTGTATGAAAAAGATCAAGTATGAACGGTTGTTGTTTTTGATGTGTGTAATTATCAGCGGCTGCGCCGCAGTGAATTTCTCGGCCAATTATTACGATCCTCCGGATAATTACCGCGCTCAGGTAATGGGTATCTGGGACGAATTGACCGCAAGCGTAAAGGTCAGCGGTTATCAGGTGGCCATAGTCCCTGAAGGCGTATGCAAAATGGGGATCCCGGAGATCGAGGGCAGGTTGGTAAAACTGCCGGACAGCTTCATAAAATACGTTTTTCAGAATTATTACGCCGACAGAAAGAAGGTGTTCATTTGTGTGGCCAGCCATGAGATCTCTCATGTGGAGTATAACCTGCATAACATGTCAACGCCAAAAGAGCATTATGAAGTGGATAAGAAAGCCATGGAGCTGTTGAGTAACGCGGGCATATGCCGGCCGCAGGATTATTATAATACATTTCTTGTGTTGAAGGATTACTGGTTCGCCCGCAAAGGAATGGCCGGGCATATGGCTAACGCCGGATGGAATTTGGTGAGCGCGGCCAGCGTGGCCTGCGGAGGCCCGGGTTATTTCGCCAACTGGTTCGCCACTGATCTGGATAAAAGAATAGCACTTATCCGTAAGTATAACAAAATACCGCGTGGCAGCCGGTTTAAAAGGTCCAGGAAGAAAGGCGATAAGGAATGGTAAAGATATTCCGCAGGCCGGTTCATTTGATCATTATTGTGCTGTCCTTGTCATTGGCAGGATGCATGATGTCCGGCAGGATAGAAAATTCGTTATTCCTGGGGGGAAAAGGCGGTTTGACCAAATATGCCCGGGATATCGTGATCGTTCCGCCGGATTCGCGGCTGCCTGAATATGAAAAGCTGACCTATGAGATGAACTGGATCGGCATACCTGTCGGCACGCTTACTACGTCGGTAAAGGGAATAAAGAACATTAACGGCAGGGACGCGTATGTGTTGGAGGCGGTTGCCAAGACCAACGGTTTCTTTTCAAAGATCTACAGGATAGATGACCGGTTCATTTCATATATGGATGTCGAGAAGCTGCATACTTTGCGTCACGAGGTCTATCGCCGCGACGGCAGTTATAAGAAGGACGCGATAACCGATTTCGACCAGATAAGCCATAAGGCCCATTTCAAGAATTCCCTGGATAAATCCGAAAAGCATTTCGATATCCCTGATAATATCCAGGATATCTTGAGCGCCTGTTATTATTTTCGGCTTCTCGGGTTAAAAGTGGGGGACAAAGTGGAATACGATGTCTGCAGCAATGAAGACAATTATCGTTTCCTGGGTTTG
The DNA here is from genome assembly GCA_023227985.1 of Candidatus Omnitrophota bacterium. Classification (NCBI taxonomy): domain Bacteria; kingdom Pseudomonadati; phylum Candidatus Omnitrophota; species Candidatus Omnitrophota bacterium. The sequence goes on from JALOCB010000007.1 coordinate 36,637, forward strand.
ATCCAGTCCAAGATGTTTATCCGGCTGCCGAAGATCGGCGAGAATGAGGCATTTCAGCTTATGCCTTACGCGAAGCTCCAGGACAAGAAGGTGGATAAAGGCAGGGTTAGCGCTTATTTTAGCTGCGATAAAAGAAGGATACCTTTATGTGCGGCGGTCAAAGGGCCGATATTCACCGAGGTGGGGATTACCCTGACTAAAATAGAATCTGAACCGCCAAACAGCATTAAAGCCAAACCTTAACAGGAGGTATTAATGGCCGAATATATCTGCCCGCATTGCCGTAAACCGGTCTATGATGATGAAGCGCTGTTGTGCCTTTATTGCGGGGAGAGCCTTAATCGCGGCAAGTTTTTTTTGAAACCCAAGCCCCTTCTGATGGTAATCGTAATAATTATTCTAATCAGCTTTCTTGCCTTTATGCTGCAGACGTTGTAGCTAACATCCTCCGGGGCATATAGATACAAATAAATGTTTTATGGGCTATTTCTGTATTCATTTGTAATCCTTAGATATGCAATTAGATGCGTACAGCGTCTACGGTTCGTCTACTGTTTATGGGAGGGAAGTTTACGCCTGGAGAAGATGTGGCTGCTTAATTTATTCGTGGCCAGAAAGATCACGCCGATAGATAACAGGATGAGCAGAAAAGCGGTGATGCTTAGCGGGTGTTTGTTCTGCGGCATATATTGCGTGGTCAGCATCTGCCAGAGCGAATAAATGGTGGTCACCATCATGAATATCGCCGGCAGGATGGTAAAAAAGGTAGCTTTTTTACGCTGGGCAAGCCATACCGAGACTACGATCAGGGTTAATGCCGCCAGGAGTTGGTTCGCCGAGCCGAAGACGGGCCATATCTGCTTAAAGCTGTTAGTATAACATAAAAGCAGCATCAGCCCGGCTGATAGACTGGCGTTGAACATATAAGATCTAAAGATCTTCGGCGGTTTTTTAATTAGTACCGACCAGAGTTCTTCGAAAAGATAACGGTTAAGCCTTACCGCGGTATCCAGCGTAGTGATCACGAATCCTTCGACCAACAATATTCCAAAGACCGTGCCTCCGGCGACCGGAAGGCCCAGCGATTTGTTCAGCAATGCGCCCATGGATAAGGCAAACGCCAGGATAGGATTCCCCTCCGTTCCTTTGCCGGCGGGATTTAGAATGCTGCTGTAGGTAGTGAAATCCAGCCCTCCTGCTACTGTCAGGATCACCAGAACAGCTAAAAGCGATTCCAGGAGCATTCCGCCGTACCCGATTTTTCTTGCGTCTGATTCCCGGGTTATTTGTTTTGAAATGGTTCCCCCGGCGACCAGCGCATGGAATCCGGAAATGGCTCCGCAGGCAACAGTAATAAAAAGGAAAGGCCAGATCGATCCCAGGATATTGGTTCCTTCGGCTATATTCAACGCCGGCGCCTGGAGCTTGATCCCCATAAAACCTCCAGAGATCACCCCGATGAACAGGAAGAAAATACCTATATAAAGTAAAAAAGAATTGGTGAAATCCCGCGGTTGAAGAAGCATCCACACCGGGACCCGGGCAGCTACAATAACGTAAAGGGTTAACAGGATCATCCAGATTTTGGGATCGAGGGTGACCGGAAGGACCACGCCTATGATTATGGCGAGCATCCCGATGACCAAGGCAAAAAGCCCGACTATCGCGACATTGCGCTGTTTTTTATAGAGCAGGAAGCCGATGAATGGCGCGCACAGGGTCATTATGATCACTGAAGTTGACGCGATCCCGCCGATGCGGGCTTTGACTATGCCGTCGGATCCGGTTATGGTTTTTAGTATTGTTTCCCCGGGGCCGACTTTCATGGCTTCCAGCGGGACCATGGATGTAAGCGATATGGTGGTCAAGGCGAGAAAGGCGGAAGTGACATAAACCAGCATTATAATGGTGAAAGAGATAAGCAGAAAAAAACCGAATCGGCCCAGGGTGCGGTCAGCGACCTCGGCGATAGAATGCCCTTTTTCCCGTATGCTTACAAAAAGCGCGGTGTAATCCTGGACCGCGCCTATAAAGACCGTACCCAGGACCACCCATAAAAATACCGGAAGATAACCGAATATAAGGGCTATTGTCGGCCCGATTATAGGGCCTGCTCCGGCTATGGAAGCAAAATGGTGTGAGAAGATCACTTCCAGCTTTGTCGGCACGTAATCTACGTCATCCTTCATAGCAACAGCCGGGGTGGGGGTTTTGTCGTTTTCGTTAAATACGCGGGAAATGAATTTTCCGTAGAAACGGTAGGCAAGGAAATAAACCGGCAGGGAGAGTATTAGTAATAATCCTATATTCATATTCTTAAGAAATAAACGATAGTTATATAAAGTTTACGCCTGGATAGTATTGCCGTCAAGATTTTTATAGTTCAACAGATGCGGGGGAGTTGTTCGCCGGTAAGCATGTCCAGGATCCTGGTTGACCCTATAGCGGTGCGCAGCAATACCAGAGGGGTATCTTTTTTGATTACCTCCCCGATGATGCGGGAATTTTTTCCCAGGGGGTTCTTGCGCATCGCCGATAATATTTTTTTGCTTTCACTTCCCGGGGCAAATACCAGCACCTTGCCTTCGTTAGCCATGTATAAAGGATCAATGCCTAAGAGCTCACAAACGCCTTTTACCGCTTCGGGTATCGGCAGGCTGTCTTCGTCGACCTGGATGCGCACACCGGATTGCAAGGCGACCTCATTAAGGGTGGTAGCCACGCCGCCTCGGGTGGGATCGCGCATTACATGGACCTTAGAAGAGGTTTTTAATATACAGGCTATCAGGTGATTAAGGGCGGCGCAGTCGCTTTTTATGTTGGTTTCCAGCTTGTAATCCTGCCGGGCGGACATTACCGCTGCCCCGTGCTCGCCGATGTTGCCGTTGATGATGATTGCGTCACCAGCCTTAGCGTTATTGCCTGATACCTTTACTTTGGCATCAACCATTCCTATCCCTGTAGTATTGATAAAGATCCCGTCGCAAGAGTTTTTCTCAACCACCTTGAAATCACCGCCGATGATCTCGACCCCGGCGAGTTTTGCTGCCTCGGCCATTGAGCGGATCACTTTCTTCAATAGGCTGATCTCAAATCCTTCTTCTACTATGCAGGCGGCAGTAAGGTATAATGGCTTGGCGGCCATTACCGCGAGGTCGTTTACAGTGCCGCAGACCGCCAGTTTACCGATATCCCCTCCCGGGAAGAATAGGGGGTGGACCACAAATGAGTCGGTGGTGAAGGCGAGCCTGCCTTTGCAGTCAAATATCGCGGCGTCGTCGGCCTTATCCAGAATGGGGTTGGAGAAGCAAGGGAAGACGACCTCTTTTAAAAGTCTGTGGCTTAGCTTCCCGCCGCTGCCGTGTCCTAAAAGTATCCGTTCTTCCATATCAACGATTGTATTTATACCAGGCGGCACAGGTCCCTTCAGAAGAGACCATGCACGGGCCATAAGGATTTTCCGGGGTGCAGGCTTTCGCGAAAAGTCCGCATTGATCCGGGGTTTTTACTCCTCGTAATACCTGTCCGCATAAACAATTCCCGGGCCGGACCGGGTTTTTTACCGTCAGATCGAATTTTTCCTTTGCGTTGAATTTCTTGAAATCGCTGTTCAGGTTAAGTCCGCTTTCCGGAATTGTCCCTAATCCCCGCCATCTGGCTTCGGTCGTCGTGAATACGTCTTTGAGCAATTCCCGGGCAAGGGGATTTCCTTCGGGGCGCACCGCGCGCTTATACTGGATCTCAACCTCAGCGCGCTCTTCGCGGATCTGTTTCAAAAGCATCAGTATCGATTCCAGTATATCCACCGGCTCAAAGCCGGAGATAACGCAAGGTATTTTATGCTGGGAAGCGACGAATTCGTAACTCGCGCTGCCGATTATGCTGGAAACGTGCCCCGGGCAGATAAAACCGTCCAACCTCAGTTCTTTTGCTTTAAGCAAAGCTTCCAACGCCGGCGGTATAAGCTTATGGCAAGGGTAGATCGAGAAATTATCCAGCTTATTTTCGCGCGCGTCGGAGACTGCCGAGGCTATGGCAGGAGAGGTGGTCTCAAATCCCACTGCCAAGAAAACCACTTCCTTGTTCTTATTCTCCCTGGCTATTTCCAGGCTGTCTAACGGGCTGTAAACGCTGCGTATATCGCATCCCTTGGCGCGTTCTTTTTCCAGGGAGCTGGTTGTTCCCGGAACCCTGAGCATATCCCCGAAGGAAGTAGAGATGACATTCTTTATCCCGGCCAGCTTGAGCATGCTGTCAATATCCCCTTGATCGGTCACGCACACCGGGCATCCAGGGCCGGAGATTATGTTAACTCCTTGCGGCAGTATTTGTTTTATCCCTGAGCGGAATATGGCCATGGTATGCGTCCCGCAGACTTCCATTAGATTTATATTCTGCGGTTTCAGCCTTTTTATCCGCTGCGCCAGTTTTTTAACAATATCTTTGTCACGAAATTCGTCTATATATTTCATTTTTACTCGTCGTAATATATCTGTTCCAGCAATTTAAGGGTTTCCTTTGCCTGTTCTTCATCGATTTTCTCAATAGCGAAACCCGCGTGCACCAGGATATAGTCGCCGACTTGCAGGCCTTCCAGGAAACGCACATCTACCAGGCGTTTTACGCCGGCCATATTCACTTGCGCGGAATTTTCTTTTATCTTGATCACTTTAACTGGTATGGCAAGGCACATATTGTTTTCCTTTTCAAGACCCGGTCTTGTAACTTATTCTGCCGCAGCGTTTTGTAAGACCGGGTCTTGAAACGCGTTGGCGATGGCTGCTTGGCCGAGTGAAATCGCTCCGTCATTAGCCGGCAAAAGCTGGTTATAATAAACCGTGAATTTATCCCGGCGTAGATTATCCAGGCATGTTTCAAGGAACAACCTGTTCTGAAAAACCCCGCCGGAAAGGACTGCCGTTTCGAGACCGTTCCTCTCGCGCATTATCCTGCAGGCCTGGGCCACGGCCTTTGCCAGTCCGTTGTGAAATTTCCGGGCAATGTCTTTTTTATCGATCCTTTTTTTAATATCTTCGACCAGCTGCCGGATAGCCGTTTGGGGCTTGATAATGAATAGACCGTTATCATTCCGTATCATAAAATCGTAACTTTTATCGCTGCGGGATCCTTCGGCAAGCATTTGTAATCTTATCGCCGCTTCAGCCTCAAAAGTTATTATATCACAAATTCCCGCCAGCGCACTCACTCCGTCAAAAAGGCGGCCGCAACTGGAAGTAAGCAGGGGATTTATCTGGGCGGAGTTGATGACTCGGTCCAGGTCCTTGCGGTATTTCGCGGTAAAGGGGATCTTTATCCCGGACAGGTCCGGGCCAAAGGTCTTATACAGGTAACTTATGCCCATGCGGAAAGGCTCCTGCGTCGCTTTATCCCCGCCGGGCATCGGCGTATATTCCAAGTGCCCTTTCCTTTGAAAGCCTTTCAGGTCTCCGGCGAAGAACTCTCCGCCCCATACCTTGCCGTCCGTGCCATAACCTATCCCGTCCAGGCAGACCCCGATGACCTTTCCTTTTATCCGGTGTTCGCAGATAACGCTGGCCAGATGGCTGTGATGGTGCTGGATCTGGATGATTTTTACCTTTGGTTTATTTTCTTTGTATTGCAGCGCGTATTTTGTGGAAAGATAATCCGGGTGAAGGTCGCAGGCGATTATTTCCGGTTTCATTCCCAACAATCCGCAAAGCCTGTTTATTGTCTCCTGGTAAAAGGTGAATGCGGGGTAAGTCTTCAGGTCGCCGATGAACTGGCTTAAGAAAGCGAAATTATCTTTTGCCAGGCAAAATGTGTTTTTAAGTTCGGCCCCGCAGGCCAGAATATTCTTCATCCGGTTGTCAGTGAAGAACGGGAAAGGCGCATATCCCCGGCTGCGGCGCAGGAGTACGGGTTTTTCGTCCATTATCTGGACGATGGAATCGTCGGTCCGGTTATGTATACGGCGGTTATGGACCAGGAAATAATCGCAGACCCCGCCCAGGTTATTTATTGCCAGGGTATTCTCTATTTCTATGGGTTCGTCGCTGATATTCGCGCTGGTCATTACCAGTTTGCTTAACGCATTGCCGGGCAAGGTCTCTGCGTCCAAAAGAAGATGGTGCAGGGGCGCGTAAGCCAGCATCACGCCCAAACAATTATTATAAGGACTGAGCAGGCGGGTGATCTTATTCTCCAGCTTCTTCTTTAATAAAAGGATCGGGCTTTCCGGGCTGGAAAGTATCTTTTCCTCAAGGCCGGATATCTCGCACCATCGGGTTAGCTCTCGGATATCTTTTACCATTATGGCAAAAGGTTTATACGGCCGTTTCTTGCGCTCTCTTAAAAGACGGATCGCTTTAGGGTTATCCGCGTCGCAACTGATATGAAATCCGCCGATACCTTTTATGGCTAAGATCTTGCCTGATTTCAATAATTTTACAGTCTCAAGAAGGGCTTTTTTCCCTTTGGCCAGGGTTTTTGTCCGGCGCCCGCGAAGCTGAACTAATTCCAGGGCCGGGCCGCATATAGAGCAGGCATTAGGCTGGGCGTGAAAGCGTCGCTGATCGATATCCTTGTATTCGGCCTTACAGTCAGGACACATTTTGAAGCCGGCCATGGTAGTCAGAGGCCGGTCGTAGGGAAGGTCTTTGATAATCGAGAAACGCGGGCCGCAATTGGTGCAATTTATAAAAGGGTAAAGAAATCTGCGGTCAGAGGGATCAAAAAGCTCTTTAAGGCAGTCAGGGCAGGTCGCTATGTCAGGGCTTATTAATGCCGATTGTCCCCGGGTTTTTAGGCTTTCCTTGATCGAGAAATCACTGTAACCGGCAGGTTTAACAAAGTTTATATCTTTCTTGGTGACCCTTGCCAGGGGAGGGAGTTCCTTTCCCAGGTTTTCAAAGAATGATAATATATTTTCCCTGACAGCCTCCACGTGTATCTCTACTCCGCTGGAAGTGTTTAAGACGAAACCGGTTAACGCAAGTTCGCGGCAGAGGCGAAGGATGAACGGCCGGAAGCCTACTCCTTGGACAACTCCTTCGAGGTGTATTTTCGCAGCGTAGACCATAAGTCATTTTAACATAAGAATCCGGATAAAGCACGAATATTTGAAAGCTATTGAGATTATTAAGGTAAGAATTAAAATTTTCTTGACAACCCTGTGTATTTATGTTAAAAGAAAACAGGTCAGTGCAGGTAAAAGTAAATTCACAAGGGTCAGAAAAATTGATAAAAGCCACGTTTATCAAAATTTAGAAATCCTGTAAGCTCAAGCAATGCTTGAGCTTTTTTGTTTCCCTTGCTTAGAGAGTGTGGCTTGTTTTTGGGATAAATGTTCGGGGAATGAAGTAGGGATGGTTCCTGGATTCCCGGCGGCTTGCCGCGGGGAGCTTCATTTCTAAAGATGATTAAAAAGGAGGTAGCAAATGGAACTTACGAGGCGAGAGTTTTTGAAGCTGTGCAGCGCTTCAGCGGTCGGTATGGGTATTTCTCAGCTTGTTATCCCGGAATTGGTCCAAGCTATGGAACAGGCTGCTTCTACCAAACCCCCGGTTATCTGGCTTCAGGGTTCTAATTGCACCGGCTGCGTTGTTTCTTTGCTTAATACCGCGCATCCTACTATAGCGGAGGTCTTGCTTAAGATCATTGACCTGCATTACCTGCCGACTGTTATGGCAGCTTCAGGGGAAACAGCTGTTAATTACCTTGATATAATATCTGAAAAGGCAAAAGGCGAATATTTCCTGCTGGTTGAAGGCGCTGTGTCGACAAAAGACGATGGTATCTATTGCACCATCGGCCAGAAAGACGGCAAGGAGATGACTTTCCTTGAGACTATCAAGACCCTCGGGCCCAAGGCCAAGGCGATTATTTCTGTTGGAGATTGCGCTTCGTTCGGAGGGATATCTGCGGCAAAACCGAATCCTACTGGATGTAAACCGGTAAGTGAGGTTGTTTCCGGAGTCCCAATTATTAATATCCAAGGCTGCCCGCCGCATCCGGACTGGTTATTGGGAACAATTGTCCATGTGCTTCTTTTCGGATTGCCTGAACTTGACGATAAAGGCAGGCCGAAAATGTTCTATGGAGAGACAGTTCATCAAAATTGCCCGAACTATTCTTATTTTGCAGAAGGGAAAATGGCCACCAAGATCGGCGAAAAAGGTTGCCTTATTCAATTAGGCTGCAAAGGCCCGATGGCCAGCTCGGATTGTCCTTTACGCAAATGGAACTCAGGCGTTAATTGGTGTGTCGGCGTGGGCGCGCCTTGTATCGGTTGCTCCAGCCCGGATTTCCCGGATGGGATGTCGCCGTTCTATTCCGCTCTGCCTAAGGATAAATGGCCTAAAAAGGATAGCGAGATTGCTTAGTCAATTTACCGGACACCCCGCGCTGAAAGGATTGCGCTGGGCGGACACCCGGCGCAATCGGAATATGCGCCGGTGTTGATTATCTAATCAAGGAGGTTTTGATGGCTACTCAGAAAATAGTAATAGATCCGGTAACAAGGATCGAAGGACATTTAAAAATAACCTGCGAAGTGGATGACGGGAAAATAATCGACGCGTACAGCTCCGGGACTATGTGGCGCGGTATCGAGGTTATTTTAAGAGGCCGCGACCCGCGTGACGCCCAGCATATTACCCAGAGGATCTGCGGGGTATGCCCTATGGCCCATGGAACAGCCGCGACCCTCTGTTTGGACGACGCGTTCAAGGTCACTATCCCGGATAACGGCAGGATCATCCGTAACCTGCTTTTAGGTTCCAACCACATTCAATCGCATATACTGCATTTTTATCACCTGGCAGCCCTTGACTATGTTATCGGGCCGGATATTCCGCCGTTCGTCCCCAGGTATAAAGGGGACTTTCGTCTGCCCAAAGACTTGAACGACGCTTATGTGGCGCATTACCTGCAGGCTTTGGAGATGCGTAAAAAGGCCCATGAAATGCTGGCGGTTTTCGGCGGCAAAATGCCTCCCCAGATGACCATGCTTCCCGGCGGTGTAACTGTTACGCCTACCGTGGATAAGATCGCCTCGTTTCTCTGGCGTCTGCGTGAACTTCAGGCGTTCATCAATGACGTGTATATCCCGGATGTCTTAGGTGTTGCCGAGGTGTATTCCGACTACAAGAAAATCGGTATCGGGCATGGCAATCTTCTTGCTTACGGAGGATTCCCGCTGGACAGCCAAAACAAAGAAAAATTCTTCAAGGCAGGGCGTTATACCAAAGGCAGTATCGTCGGGTTTGATCCTTTAAAGGTCACCGAGGATATAAAATATTCCTGGTATAAAAGCGGAGGTTCAGGTAAGAATCCTTATGACGGGGTTACTGACCCTGATGCTGAAAAGAAAGATGCCTATAGCTGGTTGAAAGCCCCCAGATACGACAATCAGCCGTATGAAGTGGGTCCGTTGGCCAGAATGTGGGTAAACGGCGATTATCGCCAGGGTATTTCTGTTATCGACCGCCATGCGGCCCGCGCTATAGAGGCTAAGAAGATCGCCGAGGCGATGGAAGGCTGGCTGCTTCAATTAAAACCCGGCGCTCCGTCCTGGGCAGAATACAAGGTTCCGGAATCCGGAGAGGGTATGGGGTTGACCGAAGGCGCCCGTGGAGCTTTGGGACATTGGATCAAGATAGCAAAGGGCAAGATAGAAAATTATCAGGCGGTAGTTCCTACTACCTGGAATTGCGGCCCGCGCGATGATAAAGGCGTACGCGGACCGGTGGAAGAATCGCTGGTAGGCACCGCTATAGCTGATGCCGAGAATCCTCTGGAGATAGTCAGGATCATCCGTTCGTTCGACCCTTGTATTGCCTGCGCGGTCCATTTGATCAGGCCGAACAACGGCGCAGAGATCAAGAAGTTCCGCGTTGTCTGATCCGGGAATGAAAAGAGTCATCGGCTGCGGTAATCTTCTGATGCAAGATGAAGGCATCGGGGTGCATCTTATAGAGTATCTCAAGGGGAAAACTATCCCTCAGGGCGTGGAATTGGTTGACGGCGGTTGCAGCGGTTTTGACCTTCTGGGATTCATTCAGGAATCCCGGGAAGTCGTTATCGTTGACGCGGTAAAAGCCGGAGGCAAGCCCGGGGATATTTATAAGTTCTCGCCGGATGATTATCGGACCGATACCTTCCCCAAGACTTCGCTTCACGATGTCTCGCTTAAAGATATCTTCGAGATCGTTAAGAAGACCGGCAACTTGCCCAGAATAACCATTTTCGGGGTAGAACCAAAAACAATAGACTGGGGTATGGAGCTTACGCCGGAGGTGGGTGAGGTCTTGCCCAGGCTCGCGGAATTGGTCATAAAGGAGATTCATCATGCATGAGGTTGGCGTAGCCCGTGAGATCTTGAAATTAACCCTGGAGAAAGCGGGCAATAAAAAAGTAAAAAGCATAAAGATCGAATTAGGCGATGACGGGCACACAACGCCGGAGACATTAATCAACGCTTTTCAGATGGTCGCCAAGGGGAGTATTGCTGAATCAGCCAGGCTGGATATAAATAAGGGGCAGGGCCTGGAATCCCGGGTATTGGAACTGGAAGTGGAGAATTAGTATGTTCAATATCGGGATGCCGGAGTTGATCATTATTTTCATAGTGGCACTGGTGATCTTGGGCCCTAAGCGCCTCCCGGAGATCGGCCGCCAGATCGGCAAGGCTATGTCCCAGCTAAAACGTGTTACAAGCGATCTTAAGCAGGCATTGGAAAACGAGCCGCCTGAAGATATAAAAGACGAAGTCAGGGAAAAACTTGGAAAAATCCCCGAAGATAAGACAACCTGATGATCCTATCCCCTTGCTGGAGCATCTGGGTGAGTTAAGAAACGGCCTGGTTTATTCGGCAATAGCGATATTTATCTGCGGCAGCGCGGTTTACTCCAAGGTTAATATTGTAATCGAAAATATCGCCGCGCCGGTCGGCAAACTCTATTTTATAAGTCCGTTCGAGGCCTTCTGGTGCCAGATCAAGATAGCTTTTTTTCTGGGGCTTTTATTAAGCCTGCCGGTCGTTCTCTTTCAGTTGTGGAGTTTTGTCCAGAAGGGGCTTTTGCCTAAGGAGAAAAGGTATATTCTCCTGGTGACGCTGGTTTCTTTCCTGCTTTTTGTCGGCGGGGTGTTTTTTTGCTATTTTCTGATTCTTCCGGTCGGGGTCAAGTTCCTTTTGGCTAGCGGATCCGATGTGGTCCTCCCGATGCTGAGCATCTCGAGGTACCTTTCTTTTGTGATCGGCCTGGTGTTTTCATTCGGGATGGTCTTTGAGCTGCCGGTGGTCATCGGATTTCTGGTCAAGGCGGGTATGCTTAAGGCGCAGACTTTGATCCGGCAGTGGAGATTCGCAGTTGTTATTATATTCATCGCCGCCGCCGTGCTTACGCCCGGGCCTGATGTTTTCTCCCAGGCGTTAATGGCCGGGCCGTTGTTGATCTTGTACGCAGCAAGTGTGGCTATAGCTAAAATAATCGAGAGGAGGAAATAATGAAAGGTATAGGCATGGGAGAATTGATCGTTATCCTGCTGATAGTCCTGGTTATTTTCGGCGCGGGAAAGATACCGGATATATTCAAGTCTTTCGGCCAAGGGATCAAGGAATTCAAGAAGGGAATCAATGAGAAGCCCGACGACGAAAAACAGGATAAGAAGGAATAAAAAGGCTTGACAAAACGGGCATTGTTTTGTATCCTAAGTATCAAAAGGATAGATATTTAAGTATAAATTAGAGGCCATAATAAAGGAGGTGCTGGATGAGGAAATGGGCGTTGTTGGTTTTATTGCTAACCTTTGGTTTTGTGACAGTAGGGGCTTTATTCCTGGGAGGCGCTACTGTCTCGGCGCAGGAACAGAAGTTTGTCGGGGCTGAAAAATGCAAAGGCTGCCATCCTCAGCAGTTCACGGATTTTGAGAGCCGTAAATTCACCAAGGCCTGGACAGTCCTGCAGATGCGCGGCAAGACCAAGGACCCCGCATGTTTAGTTTGCCATGTCACCGGATACGGCCAGCCCGGAGGGTTTATTTCCGAAGATGTCACTCCGCAGTTAAAATACAAGCAGTGTGAGGTCTGCCATGGGGCCGGAAATACTCATGTTATGAACCCCGGCGATACCGTTGCCCGTCAGGCAATGAAGGATTACGTGAGCAAGCGTAATGTTTGCATCGATTGCCACAAATGTATGAAGACCCACAAAGAAGCGGATTTTTAAGAGTAAATTTAAAATAAACCGAAAAATGTGTTTTTGATGTGTTGATCCAAACGCGGCTCCCGGTGAGCGACGAGAGTTGCCGGGAGCCGTAGTAATAAGCAGGGATTCAGCGTTTTTATCATAAATCATATTCCATAGATCGAAAAACAGGGTGGGGTCAGAGAAAGCAAGCAAATCGATATTATTAACAGGGTGAACCCGGGAGGGGTAAATGTTGGAAGTCTTGAAGAAATCCATAGGAACAAAACTTACCTTATGGCTGAGTATCGGCTTGATCATTATCCTTTCAATAATCACCGTGATGAACGTCGTATCCCAGAATAAAACATTGTTCAATAGGGAGAAAGACACCGCAGATAAGCTTTCGGATACGGTTTTTACCGCCATCCGTTATCCTATGATGACCGGGGACCAGGACGTGATCCAGATGCAATTCGACCAGTATAAAACCCTGGAAGGGATAGTCGGGATGCATCTTTTGGACCATACCGCGACCATCAAACGGACTACCGAAAAGGATTTAAAGGATCAAAAACTCAGCGTTGCCAATATAGATGCCGCGCTGAAGGGCAAAGCATTTTCCGGTTTAGAAAAATCATTGGTCGGGCAAAAGAAGGTTTTTACGATAATCCGGCCGATAAAGAATGAAAAGAAATGTTTTTCCTGCCATGGTTCGGCCACAGAGGTTTTAGGCGTTTTGCGGATCGCTTTAGATTGGTCTCCTATCGAGCGCGATATGTCAATGACGAAAAAGTCAAACATCTTCTTTTCTTTGGTCGGCCTGGGCCTGATGAGCTTCCTGGTCTTTTTTCTGCTAAAAGTAATGTTGAGCGTTCCGGTAGGCGTGCTTATAAAAGGGAGCATCCCTTTGAGCATGGGCGACTTGACCCAGAAGATCAAGATCACCGGAAAAGATGAATTGGGAAGGCTCGCCGATTCTTTCAATATGATCATCAGTTCAATGAACCAGATCGTGTCGCAGGTGCGTTCCAGCGCCGACAAAGTGGCCAGTTCCGCGCAGGAGATGTCGTCTTCAGCCGAGGAAATGAACGCCACTACCCAGGAAGTATCCAACGCTATACAGAAGGTCAGTAAAGGCGCGAATACTCAGGCGGAGAAAGTCGAAGAAACCTTCGAGACTATGGAAAAGACCTCGACCAGCATCAAGCAGATGGTATCTAACGCCCAGACCGCCAGCCTTGCCGTGAGCCATACCAGCACCAGGGCGGAGGCCGGCCGTGTTACTGCCCAGGAAACCGTGGATAAGATCGAGAGGCTGACTGCCACCGTAGGCGATACAGCCAAGGTTATCCAGAATCTCGGACAGATGTCGCAGCAGATCGGAGAGATCACCGAGACCATTACTTCTATCGCGGATCAGACAAATCTTCTCGCTCTTAACGCCGCTATCGAAGCCGCGCGCGCCGGCGAGGCCGGACGCGGGTTTGCGGTAGTTGCCGAGGAAGTAAGGAAACTTGCCGAAGGATCGGCGGAAGCTGTCAGGAAGATTGGAGGGCTTATCCGTTCTATCCAGAGCGAGACCAACCGCGCGGTCAATGCCATAGAGGCAAGCTCCAAGGAAGTCCAGGAAGGCAAGATCCAGGTTTCCAAGATCGCCGATGTGTTGACCGAGATCAATAAAGCCGCCCGCGAGGCAGCAGGCGTCGCCAATGATATCGCTACTGCCGGTCAGGAACGGATAGTTGAGGTTGATCGCACAGTAAAATCAATAAATGAAGTCGCTTCTATCGCCAAGGAATCAGCTTCTACTGTTCAGGAGGTGTCTTCCAGCACTCAGGAGCAGACCGCTTCAATGGAAGAGATGTCCGCGTCTGCCCAGGAGCTTGCCCGTCTGGCCATGGACCTGAAAGAGATGGTCGGAAAGTTCAAGCTGGATGATAAAGAAAACTCCGGCAGGAAAAGAGAAGCGTAAAAGGTAAAATATTGCCCGTAACAAAAAAGCCCCGCAGATAAAATCTGCGGGGCTTTTTGTTCTAAGGCTTTTTAAATCGGGATCGTGCTTACTTTATTGAATTTAACGCCGACTTCAAAACGGTTGCTGTTGTTCTGGGCGTCTTTTAGCGGATTGATCCAGGCAACTTCTCCTTTGACGTAAAATGGGCCTATATGCGGGATGATCTTGAATTGCCCTGATATTACCGAGCCTACCCGGGTCTGACTCTCCAGAAGTATCCTCATTCCGCCGGGGCTGATATCCATAAGAAAACCTTCTTCGGCGTCTTTGCCGTCTTTGTTCAATGAGGTTTTTCCTTTTGTCGCCAGCCTGGTGTATCTGCGTCTTTCTTTCATTCTTATTCCTCCTTGTGCAGAGGCGCGCCCCAATCTCTCAAATAAGATTGGGGGGAGCAGAGGTGTTGCGTCAGCTATCCTATTAGGTTTCCGAGGTGCATGCACACGGCGTGCATACCGGCCAATCATTTATGGCCGGGTGCACCAATCTAACATCCATATTATACCCAAAAAATCCCAAAAATCAAGGTTCGGTTTTGAGAATACTATTGACTAAAAAGGTTTTTCTTTCTATTATATATTAAATATCCTACAGAATGAAAGGATGAAAAAAGATGAGAGTGGTCGTTACCGGCGGCGCCGGGTTTATCGGCAGTTGCCTGATCCATAAGTTAAACGAGCAGGGGATAAAAGATATAATCGTTGTTGATCACCTTGACGAGTCTTTGAAATGGAAGAACCTGGTCGGAAAAGCCATTGAGGATTATATCGCCAAAGAGAAATTCCTGGATGCGCTGGAATCGGCTAAACTGAAAGCCTCTTTTGATTTTATCATCCATATGGGCGCCTGTAGCTCGACCACCGAGACTGACGGCGAATACCTTATGGAGAACAATTATCTTTATTCCAAACGGCTGGCTAAATGGGCCTTAGCCAAAAAAGTCCCCTTCCTTTATGCCTCGTCCGCGGCGACGTATGGTGACGGATCGTTGGGTTACAGCGACGAAGATAGTGTTTCCGAGAATTTAAAACCGCTGAACCTGTACGGTTATTCCAAACAGCTTTTTGACTTGTGGCTTATAAGGAACGGTCTGACCGCGAAGGTCACCGGGTTCAAGTTCTTTAATGTTTTCGGCCCTAATGAATACCATAAAGAGAATATGCGCAGCGTTATCGCCAAGGTCTTTGACGGGGTAAGCCGCGGGGAAAAAATGCGTTTGTTCAGGTCTTACGTGAAGCAATATCCCGACGGGGAACAAAAACGCGATTTCATATATGTCAAGGACGCGGTGGACATCGTTTATTATTTTATGGAGCACCCGGATAAAAAAGGCATATTCAACGCAGGCACGGGAAGTGCCCGCAGTTGGAATGATCTTGCCCGCGGACTTTTTGCGGCCTTGGGCAGAACGCCTCAGATCGAATATATCGATATGCCCGAACAGATCCGCGATAAATACCAGTATTTTACCCAGGCGGACCTGGGCAAATTACGAAAAGCCGGTTATGCAAAAGAGTTCCGTACTCTCGAAGAAGCGATCGCCGACTACTCGGGATATTTGAAAAATAACAGTTATCTGTAAAGGACAAATGAAAAGATTCATATTCTATATGATCAGATGGCAGTTAAGCACGCCTATACTCTGGCTGGTGGTAAAACAGCTTGGTGTGGGCATATGGTCTACAGTGGTCGCCAACCTTATCGGCGGAGCTATATTCTTCTGGGTGGACAGGTTCATCTTCACCTCCGCGGCGTTTGAGATATGGCATACTAAGGATAAAGGCACGTGCGATAAATGCGGCAAGGCCGCCAGTGTCTGGCGGTTGGTAAAGACAAGGGATTACGACCGTTCAGGAGCCGAACCTAAATTCCTCTGTATCAAGTGTTCCAAGGAGAAGCTTAAAGAGCTGCAGGACAAAGGGATAAAGACAGGGCACAGATTTTGATATGAAAGACGGGATTATAGTCATAAATAAACCTAAGGGGATGACCTCGCACGATGTTGTGGATTTTGTGCGAAAAAAGCTGAAGATGCGCAAGGTCGGCCACGCCGGGACCCTGGATCCCGCTGCCACAGGGGTTCTGGTGATCCTTTTGGGCAGATGCACCCGGTTGTTCGATAAGTTTTTAAGTTATGACAAGGAATATGTGGCTACCCTGACCTTGGGTTCAAGGACCTCAAGCGGCGATCTTGAAGGCGATGTTCTGGAAACCAGGGATTATAACCACATAGACGAGAATATGGTGAAAAACGCCATGCCCGCGTATATCGGCGATATTAAACAGGTACCGCCGATGGTCTCCGCGGTAAAATACAAGGGCAAGCGGCTGTATAAGTTGGCGAGGAAAGGTCAGCAGGTCGAGCGTACTCCCCGTGATGTGCGGATCAAGGAACTTAAACTTCTGGAATTCAAGCTCCCGGATGTAGAGTTTTATCTTAAATGTTCCCGGGGCACTTATGTGCGCCAGTTGGCTGAGGATCTGGCAGTTGACCTGAATTGTGTGGGCCATGTTTCCAGGATCGAACGCTTGAGCATAGGCCCGTTCAATATTAAATCCGCGTTAGGGCTTTCGGACATAGAAGAAAGCAGGATCCAGCCGTTTTTCGGTTAAAATCCGCAGTAAATGCGCTTTTTCCGCTGCTAAATCCCTTTAAAAAGGCTGATTTTCTCCGCGTTTTACTCAAATCTATTAAGATTGACACAGCGTAATTTATACTATATAATTATAGAACTATGGAACTTAATGAGATCATCTCACAGCGGAAGGCTAAATTAGAGGCCTTAAAAGATAAGGGCATACCTGTTTACGATAAGCCGTATTCAGGGTGCCTGGATATTGCCGGGGTTATCAACGGTTTTCAGGAAGGACTGAAGGTCGCTGTCTGCGCCAGGCTTACCGCCAAACGCGGGCACGGCAAAGTCGTCTTTGCCGACTTAAGGGATTCCACCGGCCGGATCCAGCTTTATTTTAAAGCGGATGTGATCGGGCCGGAAAAGTCCGCTATCCTGGAAAATATCGAGGTCGCGGATTTTATCGGGGTCAAGGGGGAATTATTCAAGACCCATACCGGAGAACTGACGATCAAGGTAGAGGATTTTATCGTTTTATCCAAGGCTATGCGCCCTCTGCCTGAGAAATGGCACGGGTTAAAAGACGTGGAGATCCGCTACCGCCAACGTTACCTGGACCTGGTCTCCAACGAGGATGTGCGCAAGGTTTTTGTGGCCCGTTCCCGGATCATCAAGTCTTTGCGAAAGACACTGGATGAAAAAGGTTTCCTGGAAGTGGAGACCCCGATGATGCACGATATCGCCGGAGGGGCGGCGGGAAGGCCTTTTAAGACGCATCATAATGAGTACGATATGGACCTTTTTCTGCGCATCGCCCCGGAGCTTTATCTTAAAAGGCTTTTGGTCGGGGGCATGGATAAGGTGTATGAAATAAACCGTTCTTTCCGCAACGAAGGGGTTTCCATAAAGCATAACCCGGAATTCACTATGCTTGAGGTTTACGCGGCATACGCCAACTATGAAGTTATGATGCATTTATGCGAAAGCCTGATCGTTGCCGCCGCCCAGGACGCGTGCGGGAAGATGGAACTGAGCTATCAAGGCAAGTCAATAGACCTTACCCCCCCGTGGAAAAGAATATCGTTCGCGGAACTGGTAAAAGAGAGATTCGGAATAACGCCGTCTGATACGGAGCAGGTTATGCTGGAGAAGCTCAAGGCCAGCGGTTTTGCCAGGGATACGGATAAACTAAGCCGGACCCAGATCAATAAAGTGATCGAGGATACCCTGGAAGAGGGTTTGAACGTTAACCCCACTTTCGTCACCGATTATTACACCAGCCTTTGCCCTCTGGCGAAGACGAAAAAGGATAATCCTTTGATATCAGAAAGGTTTGAGCTGTTCATTGCCGGCATGGAGGTAGGCAACGCCTATTCGGAGTTGAACGATCCCCAGGAACAAAAACTGCGTTTTGAAGAAGAAGTTAAGAACCCCGGAGAGACCGGACATAAGGTGGTGGACGAGGATTATGTCCTGGCATTGGAGCATGGTATGCCGCCTGCCGGAGGCCTGGGTATAGGCATAGACCGTCTGGTCATGCTTTTGACCGACCAACCTTCTATCCGCGATGTCATTTTATTTCCCCTGTTAAGACCTGCGGGGGAAAAACAGGGTTAAAGTCCCGCTTAAATGCGCGCAAATTTATTAATCAGCTGGCGGTATTTAATCACCAAAAGAAAAGAGAAATTCTTATCTTTGATAAGTATCATCTCTATCTTGGGCATCGCCATAGGCGTAATGGCCTTGATCGTGGTGATCGGGGTAATGTCCGGTTTTGACAAGGACCTGCGCGACCGGATAATCGGCAACTACGCGCATATCACTGTCTCTTCATACCGGCCGATGGATTACGCGGATTTTGAATCTATCGCGGAGAAGTTAAAAGCCGAGCCGCATATCCGCGGCCTGAGCCCTTATTTGCAGGGGCAGGTCCTGATCGAAGAGAACAATAAATTCATGGCCCTGGGGATCAAGGGGATCGACCCCGCGAAAGAAAAAAAGGTCACCCGGCTGGAAAGATACATGGTCAAGGGATCACTGGCCGGGCTTAAGGAAGACACGGTCATAATCGGCAAGGAGCTGGCTTTATACCTCGGGCTTGTTCCCGGCTCGGAGTTGAATATTTATTCGCCGTTAGGCAAGCAGTATAAATTAACGGTCTCCGGGGTTTTTAATTCCGGGATGTATGATTACGACCTGAACCTTATCATCGTAGGCCTGGCGACAACTCAAAAGATATTGGGCGCCCAAAACCAGATCAGCGCCATAGCTGTCAAACTGGACGATCTTTATCTGGCTGATAAGCTGAAAAAACGCATTGCCGGCCTGGTGGGGTATGATTACAGCCTGAAGACCTGGATGGAGGCGAACCAGAATTTCTTCGCGGCGCTTAAGCTGGAGAAATTGACCATGTTCATTATCCTGACCTTGATCATCCTGGTGGCCTCTTTCAATATCATCAGCACCCTGGTTGTGCTGGTTGTGGAAAAGACCAAGGATATCGGGGTCCTCAAGAGCATAGGTATGAGCGAGTCCAACATACGCAAGATATTCACATATGAAGGTCTGATCATCGGTTCGTTAGGCACTGTTATCGGCACTTTGGGAGGGCTGGTTATTTGCGGCCTGCTGAAGAAATACCAGTTCATTAAATTGCCGCAGGATATATATTATATAGATAGCCTGCCGGTGGCTTTGGAGATCTGGCCGGACCTGATCCTGATATCCGCGGCAGCGATGGGCATTACCATGCTGGCGACCATTTATCCGGCTTTAAAGGCCAGCCAGATGAAGCCGGTAGAGGCATTACGCTACGAATAATGATAGAGGCGATAAACATACATAAGGGTTATACGAACGCCGGCAAGGAGCTTAACGTATTGAGAGGGTTAAGCCTGAAGATAGAAAAAGGCGGATTTACCGCGCTGGTCGGGCCTTCGGGAGCGGGAAAATCCACGCTTTTGCATATATTGGGCGGTTTGGACGAGCCGACCCGGGGCAAAGTTGTTTTTAACGGCGAGGATATTTACCGGCTTAATGATCAGGCTCTTTCCCGGATAAGGAATAAACAGATCGGTTTTGTTTTTCAGTTCTATAACCTGCTTTCGGAATTCACGGTATTGGAAAACGTGATGATGCCGGCTTTGATCGGTTGCGTGAACAAGGCCCAACAGGCGGCTGCGCAGAGTAAGGCCTTAGAGCTTTTGGGTAGGATGGGATTGGCGCAAAGGATAGGGCATTTCCCTTCGGAGCTTTCCGGAGGCGAGAAACAAAGGGTGGCCATCGCCCGAGCGCTCATAAACGATCCCGGGCTGCTTTTATGCGATGAGCCGACAGGCAACCTTGATTCCCGTACCGGCGAAGAGATACTCGCGTTGATCAGGAAGGTAAGCGGGGAAAATAAGATGACCGTGGTTATGGTAACCCATAACCAGGAGTTAGCCGCGACCGCCCAGCGGGTGTATCATTTGAAAGACGGGATATTGGCGAATTGATATAATTAACGCTTGTTTTTTCGAGCGCACTATTACGGAGGAGAGATGAAGATATATATCAACGGTAAATTCTACGATAAAGAAAACGCCAAGATATCGGTTTTTGACCACGGGCTTTTATACGGCGACGGTGTATTTGAGGGCATCCGGGCATATGACCGGCTGGTCTTTAAACTAAAAGAGCATATCGTGCGGTTGTATGAATCCGCGCATTCGATAATGCTCAAGATCAATATTACCCAGGAACAGATGATCAAGGCCGTCGTCCAGACCCTAAAAGCAAATAATCTGGATAACGCCTATATCCGTCTGATAGTGACCAGAGGTGCGGGCGATCTTGGGCTTGA
Organism: Candidatus Omnitrophota bacterium; assembly: GCA_023227985.1. Lineage (NCBI taxonomy): Bacteria > Pseudomonadati > Candidatus Omnitrophota > Candidatus Omnitrophota bacterium. The sequence continues at coordinate 57,233 of JALOCB010000007.1, forward strand.
CCCGCGTAAATGCAACGGCAACAGCACGGTTATTATTATCGCCGATAAGATCGCGCTTTATCCGGAAAAATTGTATAAAGAGGGGATGGAGATCATTACCGTGCCTACTGTGCGCAATATGCCGGAGATGGTCAACCCTCAGATAAAGTCGCTGAATTACCTGAATAATATCCTGGCCAAGATCGAGGCGTTGAACTGCGGTTATGATGAAGCGATAATGATGGATTCGCTGGGTTATGTCGCGGAATGCACAGGGGACAATATCTTTATCGTCAAGAACAGCGAACTGTACACCCCGCCGCAGTGCATGGGGACTTTAAGAGGTATTACCCGCGACGCGGTGTTGGAGATCGCTTCCCGGGCAAAGATCCCGGTGCATGAGCATGTCCTTACCCGGCATGAGGTTTATATAGCCGATGAAAGTTTCCTTACCGGCACCGCCGCGGAGGTCATTCCCGTGGTCAAGGTGGACGGCCGGATGATAGGCAAGGCCAAGCCCGGCAAGGTTACCCTGGAATTAATGAGGCTGTTCAAGAAGATGACCCAAAAATACGGAGTGAAGTATTGATGTTGTGCGACAACTGCAAGAAAAATCCGGCTACAGTGCATCTGACTGAGATAGTCGATGAGCAAATGACCGAGTTGCATCTGTGCGAGGAATGCGCCAAGAAGAAGAGCAGCCAGATGGAACAGCAGTTCGGGCTCTCCGATCTTTTGGCCGGATTGGCGGATTTCGAAAAGCCGGTAGAAGATAAAGAGGCCGTGTCTATCCAGTGTCCTAACTGCGGGCTTACGTACAAGGATTTCAAGAAGATAGGCAGGTTGGGCTGCAGCGAATGTTACGACACGTTCAAGAAATTCCTTTCGCCTCTTTTGAAGAGGATACACGGCTCAAGCGCTCATTGCGGCAAATGCCCGGTCAAGGCCGGCAAGCCTTCGAAGAAGGAGCTTGACCTGGTGGACCTGCGTTTAAGGCTGCAGAAGGCGGTTGAGGCTGAAGAATATGAGGAAGCGGCGAAACTGCGCGACCGTATAAAACAGATCCAGGATAAAAAGGCGCAAGCCGAAGATAAAGGGCTTGAAAGTTAATATGGTGCTTAACGACCTGTTAAATCATACCAGCGAGTGGCTTAAAGGGACGGGGCCTAACTCCGATATTGTTATTTCCAGCCGGATCCGTTTTGCCCGCAACCTGGATAAAACGCCTTTTCCCCACTGGGCCGATAAGAAACAGTCTAAGAATGTCCTGGATACGGTAGTAAAAGGCGCTGGCGAATGCGATTATCTTAAGCGCACCACTGTTTTTGAACTGGTTGATATGGATAACGTGGATAAGCAATTCCTGATCGAACGCCACCTGATGTCCTATGAACATGCGCAGAAGAACGAGTCCAAGGCGGTAATAATAGATGACGAGGAGATAATTGCGTTGATGGTCAATGAAGAAGACCATTTAAGGCTGCAGGTTATGCAGTCCGGTTTCAACCTTTATGAATGCTGGAATATCATAAACAGCATAGACGACAGCCTCTCTAAGAAGTTATCTTACGCCTTTCAGCCTGATTGGGGGTATTTGACCGCCTGTCCGACCAATACCGGAACAGGCATGCGCGGATCGGTGATGCTGCATCTTCCCGCGCTGGTGATGGCCAGGCAGATAAATCAGGTGCTGGCGGCCATATCCAAGCTTAGTTTTACCGCCCGGGGTTTATACGGGGAAGGCACCCAGGCGATGGGCAACTTTTTTCAGGTTTCCAACCAGGTATCTTTGGGGCACAGCGAAACCGAGATAATTGAGAATATAAACAGCCTGATCCGCCAGATCATCGAGCAGGAAAATCAGGCCAGGGATGTCATACTTAATCAGAATAAGGCGCTGTTGGAAGATAAGATCAACCGCAGCTACGGCATCCTGAAGAGCGCGCACATAATCACCAGCCAGGAGACCACTGATTTGATGTCCCTGGTCAGGTTGGGCTGCGATATGGGCATTATAAGGGATATAGACCGCAGGACGGTAAATGAGTTGTTCATTATTACCCAGCCCGCGCATTTACAGAAGATAGAGGGGAAAAAACTTTCCGCGCAGGAAAGGGATTTGAAGAGGGCGGAACTTATCCGCAACCGGCTGAATAAGTCATAATAATAACCATTCAATAACAAGGGGTAGAGCAATGTTTAACCGATTTACTGAACGCGCCAGGAAAGTGATCATTTTAGCTAAAGAAGAGGCAAAGCGTTTTAACCACGATTACATCGGGACTGAGCATATACTTTTAGGTTTGATCCGCGAGGGCGAAGGCGTAGCCGCCAATGTCCTGGAAAAGATGGGGGTTTCCCTGGAAAATATCCGGATCGAGATCGAGAAATTGGTTCAGCCGGGTCCGGCTACCCAGATAATGGGCGATCTGCCTTTTACGCCCCGGGCCAAGAAGGCCTTGGAATTATCCGCGGAAGAAGCCAGAGCCCTGGGGCATAATTATATCGGGACCGAGCATTTATTGCTGGGGTTGATCCGTGAGGAAGAGGGCGTGGCTTCCCAGGTATTGCTCAATCTGGGGTTGGATCTGAGCACGGTCAGGAATAAGATAATGGAAGTCCTGGGCTCTGAATTGCCGGGATTCGGCGCTCAGGCCGCGGCCAAGACAAAGACCCCTGCGCTGGACGCGTTCGGTCGGGACCTTACTGTTCTGGCCCGGGAAAATAAGCTTGACCCGGTGATCGACCGTAAGAATGAGATCGAGCGGGTCATCCAGATATTAAGCCGCAGGACCAAGAATAATCCGGTTTTATTGGGCGAGGCGGGCGTTGGTAAAACCGCTATTGTCGAGGGTCTGGCCCAGTCGGTCATTGCCGGTAATGTCCCGGAGTTATTAAGGCATAAGCGCCTTATTGTCCTGGACCTGGCTTTGATGGTAGCCGGAACCAAATACCGCGGCCAGTTCGAGGAAAGGATAAAAGCGGTAATGGAGGAGATAAAGCGTTCGCAGGATGTGATCATTTTTATCGACGAACTGCATACCCTGGTCGGAGCAGGTGCCGCCGAAGGCGCGATAGACGCGTCCAATATCCTTAAACCCGCGCTTTCCCGCGGTGAGATACAGTGCATCGGCGCTACCACTATGGATGAATACCGCAAGTATATTGAGAAAGACGCTGCGCTGGAACGCCGGTTCCAGACCATAATGGTCGAGCCTCCTTCAGTCGAGCAGACCATAGATATATTGAAAGGGTTGCGCGAGAAGTACGAGGCGCACCATAAAGTCATCTATACGGATGAGGCATTGGGCGCGGCGGCAAAGCTTTCCGACCGCTACATATCCGGCAGGTTTATGCCGGATAAGGCCATTGATCTGATCGATGAGGCCGGTTCGCGCGCCCGGCTGAACGTTCTGGTAGTGCCGCCGGAGATAAAAGAATTCGAGGCGAAAGTCGAGTCTCTGAAAAAGGAAAAAGAGGTCCATATCAAGAACCAGGATTTCGAGAAGGCCGCGGCTTTAAGGGACCAGGAAAGGATCGCCAGGGAAGAACTGGAACGTTTGAACCGGGAATGGAGCCAGACAAAAGATAAGATCAAGCCGGAGTTGACCGAAGAGGATATGGCCAAGATCGTCTCTCAATGGACCGGCGTTCCTTTGTTCCGGCTGGAAGAAAAAGAAGGCGAGAAGCTTTTGAAGATAGAGGAAGAATTGCATAAACACGTGGTCGGCCAGGAAGAGGCGATATCCGCGATAGCCCATGCGGTCAGGCGTTCTCGCGCCGGGATAAAAGACCCGCGCAGGCCGATCGGCTCTTTCATATTCCTGGGGCCGACCGGAGTGGGAAAGACGCTGTTAGCCAGGGCGTTGGCGGAATATATGTTCGGCGATGAAGACGCGTTGATCCAGCTGGATATGTCCGAATATATGGAAAAATTCAACGTTTCGCGTTTGATCGGAGCGCCTCCGGGATACGTAGGGTATGAAGAGGGGGGGCAGCTTACCGAGAAAGTAAGGCGCAGGCCGTATTCGGTGATCCTTCTTGACGAGATCGAAAAAGCCCATCCGGACGTGTTCAATCTGCTCCTGCAGGCGTTCGAGGATGGAAGGCTTACCGACAGTTTTGCCCGCAAGGTGGATTTTCGCAATACTATAATGATAATGACTTCTAACGTCGGAGCTGAGCTTATTCGTAAATCCGGGGCTATCGGTTTTAAGAACCAAAAGGAAGAAGTGACCTACCAGGATATGAAGGGAAAGCTTCTGGAAGAGGTGAAGCGCACTTTTAAGCCGGAATTCCTCAACCGTATAGACGATATTATAGTCTTCCGGCCTTTGGTGAAAGAGGACCTGGTAAAGATCGTGGATATCGAGATCGCGCATGTGGCTGAACGGTTGAAGGAACAGGATATAATGCTGGAGGTTTCCCAGGAAGCCAAGGAATTCCTTATCGAGAAGGGCTTTGATCCGGTGTTCGGGGCAAGGCCGCTTAAAAGGACTATCCAGCGGTTCCTGGAGGATCCTTTGGCCTCGGAGATAATCTCCAAGAAATTCAAAGGCAATATGACCATAAAGGTCAGCCGTAAGAACGAAGACCTGGTTTTTGAAATATGATAAATAGAATAATAGACAGAACGTCTGCCCGGCTGGAAGAGTTCCTTTATTTCCTGGGCGGTATGGCGAAATTGATCTCCCAGACTTTTGTCTGGACATTCATTCCGCCTTACAGTCGGAAGCGCATATTCGAGCAGGCCAAGAAAGCCGGGTTGGATAGTTTGCCGATAATCGGGCTGATCTCGTTCTTTTTGGGGGTTATCTTTGCTTTCCAGATATCCTATTTGATGCGCAGGCTGGGCTCGGAATTGTACATCGCCAGCATTGTTTCTCTGGCTATTGTCCGGGAGCTCGGACCGGTAATAACCAGCCTGGTAGTGGCCGGCAGGGTAGGGGCAGCGATCACCGCGGAGATCGGCTCTATGCAGGTCACCGAACAGGTCGACGCCTTGGAGACTCTGGCCGCGAATCCGGTAAAATACCTGGTAGTGCCGCGTTTCATAGCGCTGACCCTGATGCTGCCGATATTGACCCTTTTCGCGGATGTCATCGGGATCTTCGGCGGATGGCTTATCTGCGTGGCCAAGTTGGGCATATCTTCGCAGATGTACCTGAATATCACTATCGACGCTTTGATGTTCAAGGATATATTCACCGGTCTGGCCAAGACGATATTCTTCGGGATGATCATCGCCTTTGTCAGCTGTTATGAGGGGTTTAACGTTAAAGGCGGGGCTGAGGGCGTGGGTAAGGCTACCACGCAGTCAGTGGTTGTTTCTTTTATACTGATCATCGCCTGCGACTGTTTCTTTACCGCGCTGTTCTATTTTATTTTTCCTTAAAAATGGTTGAAATCCAGGGTTTGTATAAATCGTTTAATTCGCATCAGGTGCTCAACGACTTGAATCTTTTTATCAAGAAAGGCACGACGCTGGTAGTTATCGGCCGCTCCGGATGCGGTAAGAGCGTTATGCTCAAGCATATGATCGGGGTTTTAAGGCCGGATAGCGGGCGGGTATTCGTTGACGGGCAGAATATCTGGGATCTTAAGCGCCGGGATATGGAGCGGTTGAGGAAACGGATGAATATGGTCTTTCAGGGCGGGGCATTGTTCGATTCTTTGACCGTGGGCGAGAACGTGGGATTCGAGCTGATTGAAGAAGGCAGGCTGGGCGAGGCTGAACTTAGGCGTCGGGTCAAAGAGTCTCTGGGAATGGTTGATCTTTCCGGGATCGAAGGCCTTATGCCTTCGGAATTAAGCGGCGGAATGCGCAAGCGCGTGTCCCTGGCCCGGGCGATCTGCACTAAACCCGAGCTTTTGCTTTACGATGAGCCCACTACCGGGGTTGATCCGATCACCGCGGACAGCATCAACGAATTGATCCGCAGTCTTCATGATAAATTAAATGTTACTTCCATAGTGGTCACCCACGATATGAAAAGCGCTTATAAGATAGCGGACCGGATCGCCATGCTTTATCAGGGCAGGATCATCGCCGAAGGGACACCTTCGCAGATCCAGAATACCGATAACCCGGTAGTCAGCCAGTTCATCAACGGTTTGGCCCGCGGGCCGATAACTGAATCCACCGACAATTAATATAAACGGAGGTTTGCAATGACATTCGGGGCCAGCAAATTAGAATTAAAAGTAGGGGCGTTTGTTTTTATCGGCTTGATCGTGCTTTCTGTTTTTGTGTTATTGGTGGGGGATTTCAAGACTATGCTTTCAACCCAAAAGATAAATTTCGTTTTTAATTTCATAAACGGGGTGAAGAACGGCGCGCCTATCAGGTACGCCGGCGTAGATATCGGCGAGGTAAAGAAGATAGGCCTTTTCTATTCCCCGGAAGAAAAGAAGGAGAAGGTCGTGGTGTCCGGAGTGGTTAAGAAAGGCGTGCGTATCCCGGTGGATTCGAGCATCTGGGTCAATACCCTTGGCCTTCTGGGAGAGAAATATATCGATATTATGCCCGGCAAGGATTATGATAATTTCATCAAAGAAGGGCAGACATTGGCGGGGATCGATCCGTTCGCCATGCATGAGTTTGGCGAATTGGCTAAAAATATCGCCAAGAAGCTTGATGACAGCATCGTAGAGGTGCAGGAGTTGGCAGGCTCGGTCAGCTCGTTGGCCAGGAACCTTGATGACGGCATTTCCAAGGTCAAGAACGCCGAAGGGACGATCGGAAAGCTGCTGTACGACGATTCACTGTACAATGACCTGAGCGATATGGTCGCGGATATCAAGAGGAATCCCTGGAAATTGTTCTGGAAGAGCAAGGAAAAGCCGGCGCCGAAGAAGGAACCCGTTAAGAAATAAAACGTATTTTTAAGGGTAAGGAATGAAGATAAAATCAGTATTCAGTTGCCAGAATTGCGGGTGCCAGTCGGCAAAATGGCTGGGGAAATGCCCGGATTGCAATAGCTGGAATTCATTTGTCGAAGAGGACTACGCCGAAACTTCCTCTAAGCCCAAAGAGAGGAGCGCGTTATATAAAGATTCGCCGGTCCTCTTAAAAGATATCCGGATAAAAGACGCCAACCGCATACCTACGGATATAGGCGAATTGGACCGTGTGTTAGGCGGAGGGATTGTGCTGGGTTCGGTGGTATTGGTTGGAGGAGATCCGGGTATAGGCAAATCCACCATTGCCTTGCAGATATCCAACCAGCTCGCCAGAAAAGGCAGGACTGTTCTTTATATAAGCGGCGAAGAATCAATATCCCAGACAAAACTGCGGGCGCAGAGGCTTGCCGCTGGCACGGATAATGATAAAGGCAGCCTTTATATCGTCAACCAGACGGATCTTTCCCTGATCAGCGAATATATCCGCAAGCTTAAACCGGACCTGGTGATTGTTGATTCTATCCAAGTGTTATTCGAGCCGTCGATAAGTTCTTCCCCTGGAAGCGTAAGCCAGGTCAGGGAATGCGCCGGCATACTTACCCAATTGGCTAAAACTTCCGGCACATCGGTATTCATTATCGGCCATGTGACCAAGGAAGGGACGATCGCCGGCCCCAGGGTCCTTGAGCATATAGTGGATACGGTTTTGTATTTCGAGGGGGACAGGTTCTCGACCTATAGGATACTGCGCGCGGTAAAGAATCGTTTTGGCTCGACCAATGAGATCGGCGTTTTCGAAATGAGCCCCGCGGGATTAAAAGAAGTGTCTAATCCTTCGGAGATATTTTTGTCCGAGCGGCCGCATGGCGTCTCAGGCTCTGTGGTAGTATCGGTGTTGGAAGGCTCGCGCCCCATACTGGTGGAGATCCAGGCTTTAGTCAGCAAATCCGGATTTGGTTATGCCAGGCGCAGGGCGGAGGGGTTTGATTATAACCGTTTAAGTCTTTTAGTTGCCGTCCTGGAAAAGAGGATCGGCCTGTCTTTGGAGGCCCAGGATATATTCGTCAACGTTGCCGGAGGTATAAAAGTAGAAGACCCGTCGGCTGATCTGGCGGTGGCTATGGCGGTAAATTCCGCTTTTCGGGAAGAGCCGGTAATGGCGGATATGCTGGTTTTAGGCGAGATCGGTTTAAGCGGGGAGATCCGCAGCATAAATCAGCCTCTTTTAAGGATCAACGAAGCGGAGAAACTGGGATTCAAGCATTGTATGCTGCCTGCAAACAGTTGTAAGAACCTCGGGCATAAGCCCAAGAAAATAGAGTTGGTCCCGGTCGGGACTCTGAGGCAGGCTTTGGATATAGCAAAAGGGAGGCAATGAGATGAACTTATTATCTTTACGTATTCTTTTCTTCATACTAAGCGCGGTTATAGGTTATCAGAGTATGCATCCTGCTGTTGTCGGAGGGTTGATCGGCGCAGGGGTGAGTTTGGTTATTATCCTACTGGAAATAGGGATGCGCAAGGTATCTGTGCGCGGACTTTCCAGCGTGGTTTTCGGGCTTATCCTGGGTTTGATAATGTCCAAACTGGTGGGCGACGCCTTCAGCATAATCCCGTTGACGCCGGAGAGCCTGGCGATAAGCCGGATGGTTCTGACCGTGATCTTTTGTTATTTCGGCATGGTCATCGGCCTGCGCGGAAAAGACGAGTTCAACGTGATCATCCCGTATGTCCGGCTGCGCCGGCAGGATCAGGCTGAGTCCTTGACCGTGGTCGATACCAGCGCGATTATTGACGGCAGGATACAGGATATCCTTAAGACGAAATTCCTGGAAGGCAAACTGGTCATTCCCAGGTTTGTGCTGAAAGAACTGCAGCAGATCGCTGATTCAACTGATCCGATAAAACGCCAGCGCGGCCGCCGCGGCTTGGAGATATTGAACGCTATCCAGAAGGAAGCGGGCGGAAGTTTAAGCTTGAATGAAGATGATTTTCCGGAAGTAAAAGAGGTGGACGCCAAGCTGGTAAAGCTGGCCCAGCTTCTGGAAGGCAAGATAATGACCGTGGATTTTAATCTTAACCACGTGGCCAACCTGCAGGGGGTAAAGGTCCTGAACATAAACGAGCTGGCCAATGCCTTGAAGCCCGTTGTTTTTCCGGGCGAAAATATGCAGATCAAACTGCTTAAGGAAGGCAAAGAATATAATCAGGCGGTGGGATATCTGGATGACGGGACTATGGTCGTGGTGGAGGACGCCCGCCGGCTTATCGGGCAGGAAGTCAAGGTTGTGGTCACTTCCGTGCTGCAGACGCCTGCCGGCAGGATGATCTTTACCAAGATAGTAAAATGAAGATGTATGTGACCGCTATAGTCCTGGCTGCGGGAAAAGGCCTGCGTTTCGGCTCCGCAAAACCCAAGCAATTGAGCCTTCTGGGCGGTAAACCTGTGATAATCCACAGCCTGCTGGCTTTAAGCGGGTCTGAGCATATACGGGATATTGTTCTGGTGGTTAATTCCACCAATAAAGGGGATATCCTCGGGCAGGTCCGGAAATATAATATACCTAAAATAAGGCAAGTTGTTTTTGGCGGCAAACGCCGGCAGGACTCGGTTAGGAACGCTTTAAAGGTTTTGGATAAGAGCGCGGAACTGGTATTGATCCATGACGGGGTAAGGCCTTTTATCGGCAAGGATTACATAGACGGATTGATCAGGGAAGCTGCTAAGACCAAAGCCGCGATCCTGGCTGTGCCGGTAAAGGCGACGGTCAAGAAAGCCCGTAAGTCTGGAAGAGGGAAAAGCCTTAGGGTCAGCCAGAGCCTTAAAAGGGAAGAGCTCTGGGAGGTCCAGACCCCACAGGCGTTTAATAAAGAACTGCTGGTCACTGCTTACGACAGATTTAATTCCGGGGATGTTACAGACGACGCCATGCTGATCGAGAAGATGGCTAAACCGGTATCGCTGGTAATGGGTTCATACGAGAATATTAAGATAACCACGCCTGAGGATCTGGCGATAGCCGAAGTCTTCTATAAACAGAAACGCTTCTGATTTTGTTCGAGAAACTGGGGTAGATCCAAAGCGGGAACTGCCCCTGTGTCAAGCTGGAAAGTGTATTAACTATGAATTTTAAGATCGGTATAGGTTATGATATTCATCGCTTGGTAAAAGGCCGCAAGCTTTATTTGGGAGGGGTGTTGATCCCTTATTCTAAAGGTCTTTTAGGCCACTCCGACGGGGATGTGCTTATTCACGCTGTCTGTGACGCTTTGCTGGGCGCGGCAGGCCTTTGCGATATCGGGGAGATGTTCCCGGATACCGACCAGAGGTATAAAAACATCCGCAGTTCAATATTGCTGGCGAAAGTCGGCGCGGCATTGAAACAAAAAGGGGTTAAGGTCGGCAATATCGACGCGGTAATAATAGCCCAGGAACCTAAACTTACCGGTTTCAAAAAAGAGATCGCAGTCAGCCTAAGCAAGATATTGAAGGTCAAGGCGCAAAATATCAGCGTCAAGGCCAAGACCAACGAAGGTCTGGATGCTTCAGGGGATTCGCGGGCAATAGCCTGTTATGCCGTAGCCACGCTCAAAAAGGGAGACTAAAGATGTTGACCATAATCATAATCCTTATAATCATCGCGGGTATCAAAGTGTATGCTATCAGCAGGTTATTTGCCGATGAGATCAATGTGATCAAACAGAGGGATCCCGCAGCCCGGAGCGATCTGGAGATAATCATGCTTTACCAGGGCTTGCATGCGCTCGTCACTCACCGCGTAGCCAGCTTTTTTTATAAGAAAGGGAATTTTTTCATTGCGCGGTTGATCAGTCAGGCGTCCAGATTTCTTACGGGGATAGAGATCCATCCTGGGGCGGCCATAGGTAAGGGGTTTTTTATCGACCACGGCATGGGCGTGGTGATCGGAGAGACCGCGATCATCGGCGATAACGTGCTTATATACCAGGGGGTAACTCTGGGAGGAACCGGGATGGAAAAAGGCAAACGCCATCCCACTATCGGAAACAACGTGGTAATAGGCGGCGGGGCGAAGATCCTCGGGGATATTACCATAGGGGACAACTCTTATATCGGGGCCAACGCCGTGGTGATCAAGGATGTGCCGGTAAATTCCACCGTTGTCGGAGTGCCTGGCAGGATCACCAAA